>RFGQ01000698.1 GCA_003695865.1 Gemmatimonadota bacterium
CTCCCCCTCGGCCCGCCACCGCACCTCGGCCAGCGCCCGCTCGACGTGATGGGGCGAAAGGCCCACATCGCGCGCGATGCGCAGCACCTCGGCCTCGGTGAACCCCGCGTCACCGGCTTCGGGCTCGCTCGACGCGAGCTCGGCGGCGCGCTGGATCACCGCCTCGAATTCGCGGCGCGAGATCCTGCGCTCAGGAAGGTCGCTCATCCCTCACTCCGCCTCGGCCGGCCCGAGCGTCGCGCTCGCGGCGAGCCCCGTCAGAGCGCCTCGACCACGATCGCTCCACCCTGGCCACCACCGATGCAGGCCGCGCCCACACCGTAGCGCCCCCCGCGGCGTCGCAGCTCGTGCAGCAGGTGGATCGTGATGCGGGCACCCGATGCGGCGAGCGGATGCGTGAGCGCGATCGCGCCCCCGTTCACGTTCGTCTTCTCCGGGTCGAGCCCCAGATCCTTTTCGACGGCCTTGTACTGTGGCGCGAAGGCCTCGTTGACCTCGACCAGGTCCATGTCGTCGAGCGTGAGGCCGGCACGCTCCAGCGCCTTGCGAATGGCCGGCGCGGGCCCGATGCCCATGATCGAGGGGTCCACTCCCACGAACGCCCACGAGACCATGCGTCCGATGGGCGTGAGGCCGTTCGCCTCGGCCCACTCCCGATCGGCCAACACCGCGCTCGCCGACCCGTCCCCGATGCCGCTCGCGTTGCCGGCCGTGACGAACCCTCCCTCGCGGAAGTAGGGGCGCAGCTTGGCCAGTCCCTCGAGCGTCGTCTCGGGCCGGATGTGCTCGTCGTAGGCGAACTCGACCTCACCCTTGCGACTGCGCACGGTGACCGGCACGACCTCTGCCGCGAACCGCCCTTCGTCCCATGCGGCCTTGGCCCGCTGCTGGCTGCGGTAGGCGACCTCGTCGGACTCCTCGCGGGTCACGCCGTACTTGTCGCCCAGGCCTTCGGCGGTCTGAGCCATGGTGAGTCCGCACTGAGTGTCGAGCAGCGCCTGCCAGAGCGAGTCCTCGAAGAAGCGCCCCGCCTCGCCGAGCCGGAGTTGGCCCCAACGGGCGCCACGCACCACGTGGGGCGCCTGGCTCATCGACTCGGTGCCACCGGCGAGCACGGCCGAGGCCTCTCCCAGCAGGATTTCCTGGGCGCCGGTGACCAGCGCCTGGAAGCCCGACCCGCAGAGACGGTTCACGGTGAGCGCGGGCGTCTCCTGAGGCACGCCGGCGCCCAGGCCCACGTGGCGGGCCAGGTAGATGGCGTCCGAAGACGTCTGCAGCGCGTTGCCGTACACCACGTGGTCGATGCGATCGGGCTCCACGCCCGCGGCCTCGAGCGCGGCGACCGCCGAAAACACGCCGAGCTGCGTCGCGCTGAAGTCCTTGAGCGAGCCTCCGAACGCTCCGAAGGCGGTGCGCTTGCCCGAGAGAAAGACGATGTCCCTGCTCTGCCCCTGCGTTCCCATGACCTCGATCCGGTGTGCGTGAAAGGTGCGGTTCCGCCTCCGCCCGGGCGGGCGGAGCGACGAAGGACGGCGCCCGCCGCGGGACACCGCCTGCGTCGGACAACCCCTAAAGCTAGCGGGACGTGCCCGAAATCACAGGCCGGGAGCAGCCGGCGGAGGCGTGTGCGGGCACGGCCCGACGAGCCGTGCGGCCGCGCGTAGGAGGGCCTGCGCAGGCGTGCGCACTCGGGGGAGCCGCCTCAGACGAACTCGGCCTGCGGCTCCTCTTTGAGGTACTGGCGGAAGGCCTGCTTGTTGTTCGCCTTCATGTAGGCCTCGTTGGCGTCGATCACGCCCGACATCAGGAACTCGAGAATGTGCTGATCCAGCAGTTGCATGCCGTCCTTCTTGCCGGTCTGAATGATGGACGGGATCTGATGGATCTTGTTCTCGCGGATGAGGTTCGCGATCGCCGACGTGCCGATCATGATCTCCTGTGCGGCGCAGCGCCCCGCGCCCCCCTTCTTGCGCAGGAGCACCTGCGAGATCACGCCCTTGAGCGACTCGGCGAGCATGGCACGGATCTGTTCCTGCTGGTCCGCGGGGAAGACGTCGATGATGCGGTCCACCGTCTTGGGCGCCGAGTTCGTGTGCAGCGTGCCGAACACCAGGTGCCCGGTCTCGGCCGCCGTGATACCCAGCTCGATCGTCTCGCGGTCGCGCATCTCGCCGACCAGGATGACGTCGGGATCCTCACGCAGCGCGGCCCGCAGCGCGTTGGCGAAGCTCTTCGTGTTCGTACCGATCTCGCGCTGGTTGACCAGGCACTTCTTGTTCGGATGCGTGAACTCAATCGGGTCTTCGATCGTGAGGATGTGGTCGGCCCGCGTCTCGTTGATCAGATCGACCATCGCGGCAAGCGTCGTGCTCTTCCCCGAGCCCGTGGGTCCGGTCACGAGGACGAGCCCCTTGGTCAGCATACAGAGCCGGCGAATCGCCTCACCCAGCCCCAGATCGTCGGCGGTGAGGATCTTCGAAGGAATGGTTCGCAGCACCGCCCCCATGCCCTTGCGCTGCCAGAACACGTTGACGCGGAAGCGCGCCAGCCCCTCGATCTCGTAGGCGAAGTCGAAGTCCATGGTGTCGAGGAAGCGCATGCGCCAGTCCTCTTCCATGATCTCGTAGACGAGCGTCTCCATGTCTTTCGGAGTCAGCTCGCGGAACTTGATGCGGTGCATGTGTCCGTGCACCCGCATCACAGGCGGAGAGCCCGTCGTCAGGTGGAGGTCGGACCCTCCCTGCTCCACCATCACCTTCAAGAACTGATCGATCTGCGCCATGGCCCGGTATCCGTGGTGGTGTGCTCGCGTGTGTGTTCGTCAGCCGTTGAGCGGTTCCAGACTCCACTCCAGGCGCTTGCCTTCCTGCTCCTCGATGCGCAGCTCCCAGCGGATGCCCGCGTCGTGCGCCACCCTGCGATCCACGTCCTCCCTCCACAGCACGAAGGCGATCGCCGCGATGTCGAGCGCCGACTCCAGCCACTGCACCGGATCCCCCGGCAGGTCGACGGTGACGACGTCGAAGTGGAACGCACGCACCGAATCGAGTTCCTCGGCCCACTTCTCGGGATCGTCGGGAAGCTCGATCGAGAACGCCTCGTCGGCGGCAGGGCTGGCCGGATCGGTCACGTAGATGCTGCGCCACGCCGGATCGAGGATGAGCGTAGGCAGATGGGGCAGGATCTCATGACCCAGCGACTCCGGGTCGGTCGACACGATGAAGCGCGCCGCGCCCGAGCGCGCGAGCAGCCGGATCTCGGACATGATGCCCGGCGCCGGCGGTGGGAAGCGCTGCTGGAGCAGCGCCTGCTCCTGCACCGGACGGAACAGGTACTCCGCGCCGCTCTCGTCGGCGAGGTACTGCACTTCGACCGGCGTGATCATCCCCTCCCGGTTCATCTCGGCGTTCCAGCGGGCTCGCCGCTTGCCCTCGATCTCCGCCTCGGGGGCCGGCGCCACAAGCTCCTGCAGGTGCGCGTTCCATAGACCGTCGAGCGGCCGGCGCCGGATGCGCCCGCCCTCCTCCCACCAGGCCCAGGCGCGATGTCCCCGCGTCGAGATGCCGAAACGGTTCGAGCCGGCCTCGAGCGCGTTCGAGAGCAGCTCGGCGAGCGCGATCGGCTGCGGTTTGGCCTCGCCCTCCTCCTGGGCGGCGGCGCGCGCGTAGACCTGGCGGATCAGCTCGCGGATGCGGCTGGACGACGCCAGCGCGAGCTCGATCTCGAGGTCGGTGCGCGCCGCCAGCACGTCGACCGCCTCGGTCTTGATGGGCGAGTCCACGACCACGGTGAGCGTGCGTTCGGTCTTCATGATCGGCAGCGTCAGGTGGGCCAGTGCCCACTCGGGGGAGACCAGCGACGCCGCCTCGGGGTCGATGCTGTCGACCTCCGGGAACACGTAGGGAAGGTCGAACTGCGAGGCGAGCCCCCACTCGAGCTCCTCCTGCGACACCATCCCGAGTCCGAGGAGCGCCTCGCCGAAGTAGCCGCCGTTCTCACGCTGATACTCCAGCGCTCGGGCGACGTCCTCCTCGGTGATCCTGCCGAAGCTCATCAGGATCTGACCGATCGTCCGTCGTTCAGCCATGGTGTTCCGTCCGTGTAGGAATCTCAGACCGCGTTGGCGGCCGGCGCCGCGCCGCGCACGGCGTCGGCGACGTGCGCGCCCACCTGCTCGGTCGACGCGGCGCCGCCCAGATCGGGCGTGAGCACACCGTCGGCCACCGTGCGCCGCACCGCCGCGTCGACCGCGGCCGCTGCGGCACCGTGGCCCAGGTGCTCGAGCAGCAGCGCCACGCAACGCACGGCCCCGATGGGGTTGGCCTTGCCCTGTCCCGCGATGTCGGGCGCGGAGCCGTGCACGGGTTCGAAGAGAGCGTGACGGCAGGGATGCACGTTGGCCGACGGCGCCAGGCCGAGGCCGCCCGTGATCTCGGCCGCGAGGTCGCTGAGGATGTCGCCGAACAGGTTCGACGTCACGATCACCTGGTAGCGCTCGGGGCGGCGCACCAGGTCCATGGCCATGGCGTCGACGTACATCGTGTCGGTTTCGATACCCGGAAACGCCTCGGCCACCTCGGTGAACGTGCGCCGCCACAGCCCGCCCGCGATGGGCATGGCGTTCGCCTTGTCGACCAGCGTCACCCGCCCCCGGCCGTGGCGCTGCGCGTGCTCGAACGCGGCCCGCACGATGCGCTCCACCCCGTGGCGGGTGTTGATCATCTCCTGCGTCGCGACCTCGTGCGGGGTGCCCTCGCGCAGCACGCCACCCGCGTTCACGTACAGGCCTTCGGTGTTCTCGCGGAAGATGTCGAGGTCGATCGTGCGCCCCTCGGCCTCGCGCAACGGGCAGAAGCGCGGGTCGAGAAGCACGCAGGGACGGTAGTTGACGTACAGGTCGAGCCGGAAGCGCAGGCCCAGAAGGATGTCTCGCGCGTGCACCTGGCCCGGCACCCGCGGATCGCCCAGCGCACCCAGCAGAATGGCATCGGCGTCGTCCGACAGAGTCCGGAACTCGTCCTCGGTGATCGTCACGCCGTCCCGCAGGTAGCGCTCGGCGCCCATGTCGTAGGTCTCGAGCGACAGATCGAGCCCGAAAGCGTCGCGTGCGGCCTCGAGCACCCGCGCGGCTTCGCGCGTGACCTCGACGCCGATTCCGTCACCGGGAATGATGGCGATGCGTGACATGGCTGGAGCCCCTCACGGGGATGTGTACTGCGGGACCCGGGCGGGCCGGGCGGGGGCGGAGGGGCAGTATAGGGC
>RFGQ01000699.1 GCA_003695865.1 Gemmatimonadota bacterium
CAACGCCCCCGCCCGTGGGCCCCGGACGCGCGAAGGGGGGACCCGGGCGGGTCCCCCCTTCGCCTCCGTCGGCGCCGCCCGCGGCGGCCGGACGCCTCAGCGCTTGCGGCCGCCCATGAGGTCGTCGGCCATGCGCTTGGCCGCGCCCGCCACCTGGCTGAACAGGTCGCGGGCGCCCGCCGCGTAGGCCGCGGCCGCCTCTTTGAGGTCCTGCTGGTAAGACGGGTCGGGATCGGTGCGCCGCTGGTACTCGCCGCGCAGGATGCGGTCGTACTCGCCCTGCTCGATCCAGGAGCGGATCTCGGCCACACGCAGCACGTAGAACGGGTGCGTGGCGCCCATCAGGTTGAGCACCTTGAACACCTGGTCCGCCACGTCGCCGCTCTCGCGGTACTCCTCGGCCTGCTGGATGAAGGCGTCGAGGTTCATCTCGTCGTCGTCCCCACCGCCCGCCATCTTCAGCATCGTGCCCATGACCTTTTCGGGGTCCTGGATGGCCAGCAGGCCGGCCCGGTCGCACGAGAGCTCGCTCTTGCGGCTCCACTCGAGCAGCGCCACCAGCACCGCCCTCGCCGCCAGCCCGACGATGGGGAAGCCCATGTTGGCGAGCTGGATGAGCAGCACGGTCATCGTGCGGTAGAGCACGTGGTCGCTCATGATGTGCCCCAGCTCGTGGCCCATCACGTACGAGACCTGGTCGTCGTCGAGCAGGTTCACCGTCCCCGAGTTGAGGATGATGAACGGGTGCTCCATACCGTAGGCGCCCGCGTTGACGATCGGCGTCTGCGACACGAACAGGGGGTACTCCTCGGGCGAGTCGAGCGTGCGCAGCACTTCCGCGTAGAGCCCGTGCAGACGGGGGAACTGCCGCTCGGTGACGCGCACGGCGTTCGCCTGGAAGGCCAGCCGGATCGGCTTCTCGCCGAAGAAACCGAAGATCTTCTTGAGCACCTCGTCGAAGACGGGGATGCGCCGCACGGCCTGCAGCGCCGCCCGGTCGGCGGGGTGTTCCCACGACCGCGGGGCGATATCGGTCAGGATG
Organism: Gemmatimonadota bacterium; assembly: GCA_003695865.1. Lineage (GTDB taxonomy): Bacteria > Gemmatimonadota > Gemmatimonadetes > Longimicrobiales > Gaopeijiaceae > J028. The sequence continues at coordinate 1,043 of RFGQ01000699.1, forward strand.
CGCCGGGCGCGGAAATCGTCGCCCCCACCGCCGGTCCCGTTCGCCGCACCGCCGTCTCCCGAGCCACCGTCCCCGTTGGCCGGGCCGCCGTCCCCATTCGCCAGGCCGCCGTCCCG
>RFGQ01000700.1 GCA_003695865.1 Gemmatimonadota bacterium
AGCGATGCCGAACTTCGTACGCCGCTGGATCATCAACGCCGTTTCGGTCGCGCTCGCGGCGCATCTGGTAGGCGGGATCCATCTGCACGGGGGCGTGCTCGAGACCTTCATGGTTGCCCTCGTGTTCGGCCTCGTGAATGCGTTCGTGAAGCCGCTCGCGGTGCTCCTCTCGCTCCCGCTGCTCCTCTTCTCGCTGGGGCTGTTCTACTTCGTGCTCAATGGCGCGATGCTCATGCTCACTGCGCGGCTCACGCCGTATCTGGATGTCGACGGCCTGGGGGCGGCGGTGCTGGGCAGCCTGGTCATCTCGCTCGCGTCGGTCGCCATGGGACGGCTCATCGAGAAGACCGAACCGCGCGACTGACCGCGCGAGCTTCGACGAGTCGCGGCCGCCGGCGACCCCGGCGGCCCTCCGATGCCGCCGCCCTACCTCGACCGTGGGAAGTCGTCGTCCAGCGCGTCGGCCACGACACCCACAATGCGGCCCACGTCGCGCTCGTCCAGCACGAGCGGCGGCTTGATCTTGATCACGTTGTGGTCGGGCCCGTCGGTGCTGAGCAGGACGCCCCGCGAGCGGGCCCGCTCCACCACGTAGCGCGCCACCTCGGCGTCGGGCTCGCGGGGCCGCTCCGGACGGGAGAACTCGATGCCCACGAACAGTCCGGCTCCGCGCACGTCGGCCACGCCGGGATGATCCCGCCGCAGGGCCCGGAGGCCGTCGAGCAGGCGGGCCCCGAGGACGCGGGCCCGCTCCTGTAGCCCCTCGTCCTCGATCACGTCGAGCACGGCCAGCCCCACGGCGCACGAGACCGGGTTTCCGCCGAACGTGTTGAAGTATTCCATACCGTTGGCGAAGACGTCGGCCACGGCTCGCGTGGTGACGACGGCGCCCAGCGGGTGCCCGTTGCCGATGGGTTTCCCCAGCGTGACGATGTCGGGGACCACGCCCTGGATTTCGAACCCCCAGAACGCGTCGCCGACCCGGCCGAAGCCCACCTGCACCTCGTCGGCGATGCAGAGCCCGCCGGCTTCGCGCACGGCCTCGTAGGCGCGGGGCAGAAAGCCGGCGGGCGGCACGATCTGCCCCCCGCACGAGAGGATGCTCTCGTGGATGAAGGCGGCCACGGGCCGGCCGGCGTCGGCCGCCGCC
>RFGQ01000701.1 GCA_003695865.1 Gemmatimonadota bacterium
CGCCGAGTGGGCCCGGGAGGACTTCGCCAACAGCGTGCGTGAGTTTCTCGAGAACCCTCGCCGATCGTCGGCGATCACGGCCGGCATCGGACAGGTGCTCGACCTGGGCGCCGGCCGGTGGCTGCGCCTCCGCGCCGAACTCACGGACCTCAGGTCGAAGGGCATGTTCATCCCCTGGTCGCGCTTCTACACGCACTTCGCCGTGCGCCAGGGGCACACGCACAACGGGCAGCTGCTCGGCGCAAGCCTCGGTCCGGGGTCCAACGCCCAGTATCTCGAAGTCGATCTTTACGCGCCCTTCGGACGGATCGGCGGATTCGTCGAAAGGGCCGAGCGGGATACCGACACCTTCGAGGAACGATTCGAGGACCGCTTCGATCGGGACCAGCGCGACATCGAATACACGGTGGGAGTCCGCCAGACGCTCTTCCTGGGCACGCTCGATGTGGCCTGGTCCGCGTCGGCGTCGCGCCGGCGCAGCCGTACCTTCATCGGGCTCGACGGCCCCGGGGACCGTGGAATCCGCGAGACCAACGTCTCGCTCGACGTGAGCGCCAGCTACTGGCCCGGTCGCTAGGCCGACCGCGCGGCGCGCGAGGGGAGGCGGACCGCGCGAAGCGGCGGGCGTGAATCCACCCGGGCCCGTAGGGCGCGCGGCGGTTGTATCCGTCCACCCGCCCCCGTACATTCAGTTCTGCGGGCAAACAGGCTTTTCCCTCCGCGTTCCTCCGCGGAACGTGGACCCTCACCGACCGGACCCAAGTTACCGATCATGCGTAGAGTCTTCTTCGCGGGTGCCCTCCTCTCGGCGCTCGTGTTCCCGGTTATGGTTCAGGGGCAGGCGGCCGATCCGGAGCTACCCAGCACTGCCCAGCGGATCCACCCCGGAGATGTCATCCGCCTTCGCATCTTCCGCGAAGAGGAGATGTCGGGCGAGTTCCCCGTGGACGAGGGCGGCGTGGCGGTCTTCCCCCGCATCGGTGAAGTAACGGTCGTCAATGAAACGCCCGAGTCGCTCGAAGCGAAGCTGGTTGCGCAGTACAGCGTCTTCCTGCGCAACCCCAACATCGAGGTCACCGTGCTTCGGCGCGTTCAGGTGCGGGGCGCCGTACGGAACCCCGGGCTCTACACCGTCGATCCGACCGTGACGGTCGCCGATGTCATCGCGCTCGCCGGCGGAGCCGCGCCGAACGGAGAGCAGGACAAGGTCCGGATCATTCGCGGAGGCCGCGTGCTCGAGGCCCGGCTCTCCGGAAGCGAGACCCTGGGCGAAGCCCTCATCCAGTCGGGTGATCAGCTCTTCGTACCGGAGCGGAGCTGGTTCACCCGGAACTCGGGTGTGATCGCCGCCGCCGTCGGCGGCGTCATCAGCCTGATCGCCATCATCATCCGCTAGGCCGGAGAGCGCGGCATGGAGAAACCGACCTTCGAGGGCGGGTACGTCGACGACGAGATCAGCCTGCGGGACATCTGGAACCTGCTCCGTCGCAACCAGTGGCTGATCTTCCTCTGCGTGCTTCTCGTGACGGGCGGCGCCGCGGCGTATTCCTACTTCGCGGTGCCGGTTTACGAGTCCGCGACCACGATCCGCATCGAAGAGGAACGCGCGAACCTTCCGGTGCTCGACATCCTTCAGGAGCTCTCGTCGGGCAGCCAGGTCGAGACCGAGATGGAGGTGCTGCGCAGCCGCACCCTCGCCGAAGACGTCGTCGACTCGTTGAACCTGCAGGTCGAGATCATCGAGCCCCGCGGTGTGTCACGCGCCGTACTGCTCGACCGTCTTGTGGCCGAGCGGTGGGCGCCCGAAGGCGAGTTCCTCATCGAACCGGGGGGCGATGCCTTCCGCATCACGGACGAGGAGACGCTCGAGTCGCTGGGTGAGGTCTCGGAGCGCCTGCCGGCGGCGCTGGCGGGAGTCACGTTCACGCTCACGGAGGCGGCGCGCGACTATCCGCGCATCCGGGTGCGCGTGCTCCCCTTCGACAAGGCGGTCACCAAGCTGCAGAAGGCGCTCTCGGTTTCGCGACCCAACCGGGACGCCGGCATCGTGACCGTGCGCTACGAGTCGTCCGACACGCTCCTCGTCCACGAGGTTCCGAACCGGCTGGCGGCGAGCTTCATCAGCCGCCGGCAGCGCATCCAGAAGACCGAAGCATCGAGCACGGTTCGCTTCCTCGAGGATCAGATCGATACGCTCGCCCGTCAGCTCGCCGCGGCCGAAGAGCGACTGGTCGCCTTCCGCGAGGAAGGCCAGGTCGTGAGCATCGAAGCCGAGGCCAACGCGCAGGTGACCGAACTCGCGCGGCTGCAGGCCGACCGTAACGCGATCGACGCCGAGCGGAGCGCGCTGCAGGAACTCATGGACGAGATCGACCGGGAGGCCACCACGGCCGATCCGGCCGGGCCCTCGCCCTACCGGCGCCTGCTCTCCTTCCCCACGCTGCTCAAGAACCAGTCCACCTCTGAGCTTCTACGGTCGCTCACGGAGGTCGAAAACCAGCGGTCGGTACTGCTCCAGCGTCGCACGATGGCCGACGACGATGTGCAGCAGTTCACGCAGCGCATCCGCGAGCTCGAAGCGCAGCTGCGCACGGTCGCCACGACGTACCTGCAGGGGCTCACCAACCAGGTGCAGTCCTACGATCAGACGCTCGAGCAGTTCGCCGCGCAGCTCGAGGTGATCCCTCAGAAGCAGGTGCAGCTCGCGCGCCTCGAGCGCGAGGAGAAGGTGCTCAGCGAGCTCTTCACGCTGCTGCAGACGCGACTCAAAGAGGCTCAGATCGCGCAGGCGGTCGAAGACGCGAGCATCCGCGTGGTGGATCCCGCCATCCTGCCGTCGGAGCCGATCAAGCCCAAGACCGTGCTCAACATCGCGCTCGGGCTGATCCTGGGCATGATGCTCGGCGTGGGTCTCGCGTTCACGCGCGAACACATGGACGATACGGTCCACACGCGCGAAGACCTCGTCGAGGCGACCGGCGGTGCCCCGATCATGGGCATGATCCCGCGCATCCGGCAGCGGGGCCTGCGACCCTCGAAGACGTCGGCAGCCGCCAACGGCGCGTCCCATCTGGGTGAGCGGCTCGTGGCGGGGCGCGACCCGCGCAACCCGGTGTCGGAGGCTTACCGCAGCCTGCGAACGAACATCACGTTCTCCAACCCCGACCGGCCGCCCAAGACGATCGTCTTCACGAGCCCGCTCCCCCAGGACGGGAAGTCGACATCGGCGGCCAACCTGGCGATCACGCTGGCGCAGCAGGGCACGCGCGTCCTGCTGGTCGACGCCGACCTGCGGCGTGGCGTGCTCAACAACGTGTTCGACCTGCCGCGCGAGCCGGGCCTATCGGACGTCATCACCGGTCAGGCGAAGCTCTCGGAGGCGCTGCGCGTCGTCGATCTGGGCGAGAGCGGGCGCATGCACTTCCTGCCCACGGGCACGCTTCCGCCCAACCCGGCCGAACTGCTCGGGTCGGAGCGCATGAAGACGCTGCTACGGCATCTCGAAGAACAGTTCGACGCGATCATTCTGGATTCCGCGCCGCTCACGGTGGTGACCGACGCGGCCGTGCTCGGCACGAATGCCGAAGGGGTGCTCCTGGTCGCCAGGGCCAACGTGACCGAGCGGGGCGCGATCCGCTATTCCGTCGATCAGCTCAAGCACGTGCGCGCGCCGATCCTGGGCGTGGTGCTGAACGACATCGACTTCCGCCGCGACAGCCGCTACAGCTCGTCCTACGGACGCTACGGCTATTACTACCAGTACTACTACGGCGACAACGGCAAGAAGAAGAAA
>RFGQ01000702.1 GCA_003695865.1 Gemmatimonadota bacterium
CCTTCACGGCCACACGATCACGAGCTTTCCGAACGTGCGGTTCGCCTCCATCAGCCGGTGGGCCCGGGCGGCCTCTTCGGGCGCGAAGGTCCGCTCGACCACCGGCCGCACCCGCCCGTCGGCCAGCCAGGGCACGACCGTGCGGGCGAACGCCTCGGCCAGGGCCGCCTTTTCGGCCGTGGGCCGCGCGCGCAGCACCGTCCCCCGGAGGGTCGCGCGCCGGGCCATCAGCGCGCGCAGATCGATCGTGGCGGTGCGCCCCCCCGTCACGCCCACGACCACGTGACGGCCGCCCGGCGCCAGCACGGCCTGGTTGCCCTCCAGGTACGGGCCACCGACGAGGTCGAGGATCACGTCCACGCCGCGACCCTCCGTCACGTCACGCACCCGTTCGGCCCACCCGCTTGCGTCGCGCGCATGCACCGCGTGTTCGAGGCCCAGCGCCTCGGCCCGGCGAAGCTTTTCGGGGGTGCGCGACGTGCCGATGGTGCGCGCGCCGAGTGCCCGCGCGATCTGCACGGCGGCCGTGCCGACCCCGCTGCCCACCGCGTGCACGAGCAGCGTCTCACCGGCCGACAGGTCCATCTGCAGGACGGCGGCGTCGTAGGCGGTCATGAACGCCTCGGGCACGGCGGCCGCGTCGACCAGCGAGAGGCCGTCGGGCACCGGCACCACGGTCGACGCCGGCGTGACCAGCGCCTCGGCGTAGCCCCCGCCCCCCACGATGCCCATCACCCTGCGGCCGACCCAACCCGGATCGACCCTGTCCCCCACGGCGTCGACGACGCCGGCGTACTCGAGGCCGGGCACGTCGGGCGGCCACCCGGGGGGAGCCGGGTAGCGGCCCATGCGCTGCAGCAGATCCGCCCGGTTGACCCCCGAACCGTGCACGCGCACGCGCACCTCGCCGGCGGCCGCAGCCGGGTCGGGGCGCTCCACGAGGCGAAGCACCTCGGGTCCGCCCGGCCGCTCGATCACGATCGCGCGCATCGGCTCGTTCTTCCTCCCGTGAGTCGACCGGCGGGCCGGGGCCCCATGCGCCCGGTCGAGCGCCGATCCCCGGCGCGCCGTGCTCGTGTCGGCGCGCCGCTTCCGCGCTATCATAGGAGCCCGCCGACCCCCTCACCACGGAGCCGCGCGTTGTTCTTCCAGACCGTCTCTCTGATCGGCGCCGCGCTGGTGCTCGCCGCTTACGTGGCCAACCACCGCGGCTGGCTCACCGCCGAGCACCGGCTCTACAATGCGCTCAACCTGCTCGGAGCCGGCCTCCTCTGCTGGGTCGCCGTCGTGGACCGGCGCGCGGGCTTCATCGTGCTCGAGGGCATCTGGGCCGCCGTGGCCCTGCCCCCGCTGCTCGGGCTCGGCCGGCGACGCGGAGCTGCCTGACCATGGACCTCCCGATTCCGCTCGATCGCCCGCTCGCCTTCTTCGACCTCGAGACCACGGGTCTGTCCGTCCGGGACGACCGCATCATCGAGCTGGCCGTGCTGCGCATCTCGCCCGGCGGCGACGTGCTCGAACGGGTGCGTCGCTTCAACCCCGGCATCCCCATCCATCCCGAGGCGTCGAGGGTGCACGGCATCACCGACGCCGACGTGGCCGACGAAGCTCCGTTCGCCGCACGGGCCCGCTCGCTCCTGCAGCTCCTCGAGCCCTGCGACCTGGCCGGGTTCAACATCCGGCGTTTCGACCTGCCGATGCTCGTCGCGGAGTTCCGGCG
>RFGQ01000703.1 GCA_003695865.1 Gemmatimonadota bacterium
CCGCGACCGCGTGGGCACCGACGTGACCCTGCCCGAACCCGGCGTGCTCATCTGGCAGATCGACGCGGATCAGCTCGACGCGACCTGGTTCCGCAACAACGTCAACACCGACCCGAACCGCATGGGCGTGTGGCTGCGCCAGGCGGACGGGGAGAACGACCTCGGTCGGCCCGGCCGGGGCCGGGGCGACGGGGCCGACCCCTTCCCCGGCGAGACTGGCGCGACCGCCTTCCACGCGGGAACCACGCCGGCGTCGTTCACGCACAACGGCACGGCCTCGGGCGTCACCATCACCGACATCCAGATCGTGGGCGCGCAGGCCCGCCTGAACCTGCTCGCGCGCTACCAGACGGTGACGTTGCGCAGCCAGGGCACGTCGGGCGGCGGACCCATGTTCACCGTCGACGGCGCGCGCGCGTCGAGCGCGACCTACCAGTTCCCCTCGGCGCCCTTCCAGACGCACCAGGTGGCCGCCGACGGCGGTGAGGAGACCGCCGACGGGTTCCGCAACGGCTTCGTGCGCTGGACCGACGGCGTGACCGAGCGCGTGCGGACGTTCACGACCGGGACCACGGACGCCGAGCTCGTCGCCGAGTACGGCAATCCCGAAGTGCGGCTCGACATCGCGCTACAGAGCCCGGTGCCGGGCATCACGCCGGCCACCATCGTGACGGATCCACCCTCCGAGGAGGGCTGGGTCCGGCTCGGCACCGACGTGCTGGTGACCGCGCAGCCGCGCACCGGGTTCGCCTTCGTGCGCTGGACCGGGGCGCTCGAGGGACAACCCAACCCGGCCACCGTAAGGCTCGACCAGCCGATGAGCGCCGGGGCCGAGTTCGAGCAGACCTTCGGCGTGGCCGACCCGCCGGGCGAGGTTCAGCTCGAAGCCGCAGCCGTCGCGGTGATCGAGTTCGAGGTGGTCAACGGCAACGATCCCATCGAGTGGGCGCTGCTCGACGGCAAACTGCCGGCCGGCATGATCTTCCAGTCTTCGCAGGGCGCCATCCGCGGGGCACCGCTCCAGGATGGCGACTTCCCGGTGGTCGTACGGGCGACGGACGGCATCGGGCTGCACGCCGACACACCGCTCACCCTCCGGGTGACGCCGCCCACGTTGGGCCTGCAGGCGATGGCGTCGCCCTTCCTGCAGTCGGGCGACCTCGATCTGAACGTGCGGCTCTATCTGGACCTCAAGGGCAACGCGAACGGGCGCTACGATCTGGGCGACTTCCGGGCCTACGTGCTGGCGAACCCGGGTGCACCGCTCGAGACACGAACGCTCGAAGCCGCGCCCACGACGATCCGCGTGCCCCTGGTGGTCCGCAAAGAGGAGGAGGTCCGATGAAGCGGCGCTACGCCCGCCTGCTCGGCGTGGCCGCGGCCCTGTTGGTCGCGGCGGCCTGCGGAGACGGCGGCCCTTCGGGCCCCGGAAACCTCGAGGCCTCGGTCGACGGGGGCAGCCTGGCGCTCGGGGCCGCGGTGATCCAGGTGACCGGGCAGGGCATCACCGGGTTCGGCGGCGCCGGCGGGACCCGGGTGTTCTCCAACCAGACGGGGCCGACCACGCACCGCGTGGTGGTGGTGGGCCAGACACCGGGGCGCCTGAACTTCACGATCGCGGTCGAGGACCGCGGCGCCGGCCTGCCCACGCTCGCGGTGGTCGAAGCGGTGGACGGCGCCAACGCCGACGTCCAGGACGTGGCCTCGCTCAAGGCCTCGGTTTCGCGCTGAGCCCGGCGGAGCCCGCACGGTAACGGGCGGGGCGCTCCGGTCGTACATCTCGCAGCCCCCCGGACGACGCCGGGGGAGTGCGAGACGAAAGGACGCCATGCCCCCGACTTCCCGCCACCGCTCCCGCCCGGATGCGGATCCGCCGCGTACGCCGCGCCCCGCAGGGTTCACGACGCTCCTTCTGGTGCCGGCGCTGCTGCTGCCGGGGGCGCTCCTCACCGCTCCGGTCGGCGCACGTGCCCAGGACGTCGAGTGGCTCGGCCAGGTGTTCGGCCGCCAGGTGCCCGAGGGGTACTACCGCACGATGGCGCGCGACCCCGAAGCCTTCCGTTTCCGCCGCGGCGTGCGGCCCGAGCGGGGCCCGGGACGGCGAGTCGGCCCGGATCGTCCAGGGGCGCGACGCGCCTCGCTCCCCTTCGGCGGTCTACCGCTCGAGGGCGTGGTGCGCGTTCCGGTGATCCTGGGGCTCTACGCAGACGCTCCCGAGCCGCTGGTCCCGGCCGAGACGCTCGAGCGCGAGTTCTTCATGGGCCCCTCGTCGAGGCACCAGACCGTGCGGGAGTACTACGCGGCGGAGTCCCGCGGTCGGGTCGACCTGCAGGCCACGGTGTTCCCCTGGGTTCGCGTCGACCTGACCGCGGCCGAGGTGGCCGGAGACGCCGCCGGCCTCGACGAGACGGGTAAGGTGGGCGAGTTCATCCACCGCATCCTCGCCCGGCTCGACGACGGCTCCGTCGACTGGGGGCAGTTCGACAACGACGGCCCCGACGGCGTACCCAACTCGGGCGACGACGACGGCTACGTGGACGCCGTGACGGTGATGCACCCCACGGCGGGTGGCGAATGCAATCCGAACCCCACCGCGGTGTGGTCGCACCGTTGGACGCTCAGCGACAACTCGGGACGTCCGTTCACGACGCGCTCGCCGTCGGCCGCCGGTGGCACGATCCTCATCGACGACTACACGATCCAGCCCTCGCTCGACTGCGCGGGCAAGGGCGTGAACTTCATCGGCGTGTACGCCCACGAGCTCGGTCACGCGTTCGGGCTGCCCGACCTGTACGCCGTGGGTGGCGACCACGCGGGCATCGGCTTCTGGGGCCTGATGGCCTGGGGCGGCACGGGCTGCCGGGGCGAGAACGCCGGCGTCCCGTGTAATCTCTCGGCCTGGAGCCTGGAGCAACTCGGGTGGGCCGAGGTCGAGCGCGTCCCGCCCGGGGCCGACCGCGCGATCGTGCTGCCCCCGGTCGAGACCTCGGCCCGCGTCGTGCGCATCGACGCCGCCGACGGGTCGGGCGACTACTTCCTGCTCGAGAACCGTCAGGGCGTCGGCACGCCGCGCCAGCTTTCGGGCCACGGACTGCTCGTCTGGCGCATCGACCAGGAGCGGCTCGACGAGGCCTGGGAGGGCAACCGGGTGAACACCTTCCCCGACCGCATGGGCGTGCGCCTGATGGAGGCCGACGGAATCGGCCATCTCGCGCGGGCGCGTCAGGGCGCGGGGGGTACGGGCGGCGATCCGGGGGACCCGTTCCCGGGCAGCACCGGCCGACGGGCCTTCCACGCGGGCGACGAACCGCTCTCGCAGAGCCACCTGGGAAGCGCTGCGGGCGTCACGATCGTCGACATCACCGAGGTGGGGGCCGACGTGTCGTTCCGGGCCCTCCAGGGGTTCCGCACCGTGCGTGTTGTCCTGGACGGCGCCGAGGGGGCCCGCATCGACCTGAACGGGCGGCCGCAGACGCCGCCGGTGTTCTCGTTCTCGACCGCACCCTTCGAGCGCCACCTGCTCGAGGCCCAGCGGGGCATTCCACTGGCGCCCGGGGTGCGCAACGGCTTCGTAGCCTGGGAGGACGGCTCGGAGCGCGTGCGTCGCTTCCAGGCGGGCCTCGGCGACTCCCTGCTCGTGGCGCGCTACGGACGCGAGGAGCTGCGCGTGGAGGTGGCGCTCGAAGGGCCGCCGGCCCTTGTGGCGCCCGGCGCCGTCACGGTCGTGCCGGGCACCGACGACGGGTGGGTGCCGCGCGGGGCGGCCGTCGAGGTGGTGGCCGAACCCGCAACCGGGTTCGCGTTCACGGAATGGACGGGCGCTCTGGCCGGAGCACCCAACCCGGCCCGGGTCACCGTCGACGCGCCCGTCGAGGCCACGGCCCGCTTCGAGCAGGCCTTCCGCTTCACGGAGTCGTCGTCGGAGGTCACGCTGCGGGCCGCGCTGAGCGGGCGGTGGGAGGCGCCGCTGGTGTCGTTCAACGCGCCCGTCGAACTCACCGTGGTGGCCGGCCGGCTCCCCGACGGCATGGCCGTACGGCCCTCGGCCGCCCGGATCGATGGGGTGCCGCTCGAGGAGGGCGTCTTCCCCGTGACCGTGCGCGCCCGCGACGCAGTGGGGCTCGAAGCGGCCGCCGAGGTCACGCTGCGGGTGCTGGCGCCCGAACTGCTGCCCCGCGATCTCGCCCGGAGCATGGCACCGGGCGAGCGGCTGCCGGACGACCTGGTGCGCTTCCTGGACCGCAACGGGAACGGCAACGGCACGCTCGACGTGGGCGACTTCCGTTGGTTCCTGATGAGCCGCGGGGGCGCCGCCTCGGCAGCGGCCGGCGCCGGTCTGAGGGCCCCGGGGGAC
>RFGQ01000704.1 GCA_003695865.1 Gemmatimonadota bacterium
CGACGGGGGTGGCGGCGGGCCGGGAGGATCGGGTGGCTCCGGGGGTGTGCCCGAGTCACCGCCGCCGCAGGCCGCGAGGGCGAGAAGCGCAAGAACGGCGGCGGAGCGCAGGTCTGCCGAGGATACGGAGAGGTGGAGCCGGACGGGCGGGCGGATCATGACGGCCTTTCGAAGTCTCGTGAGGGGCGACCGGGAACCCCGGCACCGCACTTCGGCGCACCGGCGCGCGCCGCCGGGGAAGATAAGCCTCCCGCCGTGGGGGCGCCGCCCGTTGGCTGCTCGGTCTCCCGGCGGCGCACCGTACCACCCTTGAGAAAAACTTCACTCGGCTCGCGGCCGCACCTGCGCTTATAGTGTGCGCGCAGCCTGATCGCTCCGTTCCTTGCCGGGGGGTCATCCTCATGGAACACCGGGTCCCGCCCCGCATCGACCCCGGGCGTTGGCCCACCGAGATGCCGCTGTTCGTGTTCTCGGCACTCGTGGCCGCGCTCATGTGGGTCGTGATCGTCGTCTCGATCGTCGGTCTGTTCTACGCGGTCGTGTTCGGCCTCATCTTCTTCGTGTCGCATCTGGCCTTCGTGGCATACGTCCGCGGCTCCGCCGTGAAACTCGGTCCCACGCAGTTCCCCGAACTGCATGAACGCGTGTGCGCGCTGGCCGCTGCCATGGGCATGGCGCCGCCCGAGGCCTATCTGATGCAGGCCGGCGGTGCCCTCAACGCCTTCGCCACGCGTTTTCTCAGGCGCAACATCGTCGTGCTTTACTCCGACCTGCTCGACGCCTGTGAGGGCGATCCGGCTGCGCGGGACATGATCCTCGCCCACGAACTCGCACACTTACGTTGCGGGCATCTGCGCTGGACCTGGTTCCTGCTTCCCTCCTACATCGTGCCGTTCCTGGGATCGGCGCTCTCACGGGCGAGGGAATACACGTGTGATCGCTTCGGGGCAGCCGGAGCCGGGGACCGTCGGGGGGCGGTACGAGGGCTTGCGATCCTTGCCGCAGGTCCTCGGTACGTGGACCAGGTCAATCTTCAGGCGTTGGTCGAGCAGCGACGCGACCTCAACACCGGCTTCATGACGCTCGGGGAATGGCTCCAGAGTCATCCGCCGCTCTCGAAGCGCATCGCCGCCATCGACGACTCCCTCGCGCCGGGGCACTTTCACCCTCTACGGGGCCGCGCACTGGCTCTGGCAATCATCGCGCTCTTCATGGTGTTCGGTGTCGGCGGCAGCGTCGCGCTGGCCGTGGTGGGTAGCCGGTGGCTTGAGGAGTTCGAGCGCACGCTCGAGGCGGAGGGATCCGCCTTCCTCGACCCCGACGCTGGGGCGGCTCAGGTGGAAGCCGACTTCCGAGAGCTACTCGCGTTCGTGGGCGCCAACTGGGAGGCGGACCGACCCCCGAGCAGCATCGAGGCCATCCAGGAGCGCTGGGAGGAGACGCGCGACACCCCGTTCCCCGCGGATCCGTTCGACGGCAGATGGTACGGATACGCCCGCCTCGAGGGGGCGTTCCACTTCTGGAGTTCGGGCCCGGATGGGGAGGCGGGCACGACCGATGACATCCTCTCCGGTCCGGTGGGTCCCTCCGGAGAGGAATCCACCCGGCATGGCACCGGCGGGGTGATCTGACCGCAAGGACGGGCGGCCGGGCTTGTGAGGGGAGCACCGGAAACGGAAGAATGTCCGCGTGGCTGTCGCCCCACAAACCGGCGCGACGCCCCTGCCCGGAGGTGCCCCGAATGGAAGTCATCCTCGCCAGCGACGACCGCCGCCCCCACGTGTTCGCCGAGATCCACCATCAGGGCGAACTCTGGGCCGAGCTGATCTACGACGACGAGAAGGCCGGCTACCGGCTGACCGTCCTGCCGCACCTCGACCAGAGCGGGCGCCCGGGGGAGCCGTTCGAGGTCGACCTGATGGAGGCCGCGGCCGGGCTCCGGACCGCCCTCGAGCTGCTCGTCGACCGCGGCTTTCCGGATCCGAGGGAAGAGGGCTGAAGGCCCGATCCGACCCATGACCCCCTCGCCCGCCCGGCACGCGACCGACATCGACTGGATCCTGGGTCGGCGGCACGAGAACGGCGCCGACTTCTGGGGGACGCCCGACGGGCGCATCTACGTGGGCAACCCGTTCAGCACGATCGGCGCGCTCGGGATGCTCCACGAACTGGGAGTCGACGCGGACCACGAGGCGGTGCGTGGCGGGATCGAC
>RFGQ01000705.1 GCA_003695865.1 Gemmatimonadota bacterium
CACGGCGTCGTCCTCGTCCTCGATCAGGCCCATGAAGCCCGGCACCGTGGACACGCCCGCCTCGGCGGCGATCTTCTTCGAGGTGATCTTGTCGCCCATCGCCTCGATCGCGCCCTTGGGCGGGCCGACAAAGACCACGCCCTCGGCATCGAGCGCCTCGGCGAACCGGCTGTTTTCCGACAGGAAGCCATAACCCGGATGGACCGCCTCGGCGCCGGTCTGGCGGATCGCCTCCATCACCTTGTCGATGACGATATAGGACTGGTTCGCCGGCGGCGGGCCGATATGCACCGCCTCGTCCGCCATCTGCACATGCAGAGCCTGCTTGTCGGCATCGGAATACACGGCGACGGTCTTGATACCCATCTTGCGGGCCGTCTTGATGACGCGGCAGGCAATCTCGCCCCGGTTGGCGATCAGGATCTTGTTGAACATGGGGTGTCCTTCGTCTTGGGTTGTTCAGAACGCAGGACACCGCCCCGGGCGGTCAGGCCCGCAGGCACCTCGGCTTCGTGTCCGGGGATACCCGCCTCTACGAACGCCTCACCCCCCTCGAGGTGCTGCAGCTCTTTGGCCGCCTGCACGGCCTGGAGGAAATGAGGCTCGAAGAGCGCGTGGGGCTCCTCGTCGAGCGCTTCGGGCTGGGGTCCTTTGCCGCGCGTCGCTGTGACCAGCTCTCCACCGGACAGTCCCAGCGCGTGAACCTCGCCCGCGCCCTCGTGCACGACCCCAGCCTCCTCGTCCTCGACGAGCCCACCAACGCCCTCGACGTGGCTTCCCAGCGCTTCGTGCTCGAGACGGTGGAGCGGGCGCGGGCCGAAGGACGCGCCGTGCTCTTCGCCAGCCACATCCTCGGAGAGATCGAGCGGGTGGCCGACCGCGTGGTCGTCCTCAAGGCGGGCCGGGTGGTGGCCGACGGTCCCCTCGACGAGGTGGAGGCCGCCTCCCCCGGGCAGGGCCTCGGGGGCTACTTCCTCGACGACGAAGACGAGGCCGCGCCATGAAGATGCGGGTGGCCGTCCTCATCTGCAGAAAGGAGCTGCTTGAGCTGCGCAGGGACCTCCGCTCCATCGTGCTCCTGATCGTCCTGCCTGCGCTCCTTTACCCACTGCTCCTGCTCGCGGCGACCAAG
>RFGQ01000706.1 GCA_003695865.1 Gemmatimonadota bacterium
GCGCAACCCGGCCACGTCGCCCACGTTGTCTCCCACGTTGTCGGCGATGGTGGCCGGGTTGCGCGGGTCGTCCTCGGGGATGCCGGCCTCGACCTTGCCCACCAGGTCGGCGCCCACGTCGGCCGCCTTCGTGTAGATCCCGCCGCCGACGCGAGCGAACAGGGCGATCGAGCTGGCACCCATGGCGAAGCCCGACACGATCTCGGCGAACGTGGCGTGCTCGGTGGCTCCGATCGCCCCGGCACCGTACGTGACGTAGAGCACGCCGACCCCCAGCAGGCCGAGGGCCGCCACCGACAGGCCCATCACGGCACCGCCGAAGAACGCCACCCGCAGCGCCTTACCCTGGCCTTCCTGATTCGCCGCCGCCGACGTGCGCACGTTCGCGCGCGTCGCCGCCTTCATGCCGAAGAACCCGGCCAGCACCGAGCTGAGCGCCCCGCCTACGTAGGCGAGCGCCGTCTCGAAGCCGATCGCCACGCCCAGCAGCAGCGCGACGACGATCACGAACACGGCCAGCACGGAATACTCGCGGCGCAGGAACGCCATGGCCCCGTCGTGGATCTGCTCGGCCAGGTCGGCCATGGTCTCGTTGCCGGTGTCCTGAGCCTTCACGTAGCGGTAGATGAACGCCGCCACGAGGAGCCCGCCCAGGCCGAAAGCCCAGGACCAGTCGGTCAAACTCAACAGTTCGCTCATCGACGATGCATCCCTCGTCTGAGTCGCTTCACAGTGGCCACGACCGCCCCGGCGCTCACCGGTTGAAGCGGTTCATCGCCTCCTCGATACCCTCCCGCATCCACACCTCGACGCCGTGCACGAGTTCGGGCAGCAACCCGAGCACGACATCCTCGTCATCTTCCGGCATGGGCGACAGCACCCAGTCGGCCAGATCCACGCCGGCCGGGGGCCGCCCGACGCCGATGCGCAGCCGGCAATACTCCTCGGTGCCCAGGGCGGCGGTCACGGACCTGAGTCCGTTGTGTCCCCCCGTGCTGCCGCGCCGCCGAAAACGCACGCGCCCCACTTCGAGCGAGGCGT
Source organism: Gemmatimonadota bacterium (assembly GCA_003695865.1). Taxonomy (GTDB): domain Bacteria; phylum Gemmatimonadota; class Gemmatimonadetes; order Longimicrobiales; family Gaopeijiaceae; genus J028. The sequence goes on from RFGQ01000706.1 coordinate 1,042, forward strand.
CGTCCACCACGACCAGCAGGTCGCTCGCCACGTCGAGACCTTCGAGGCGCCGCAGCGATCCCAGCGCCCGTCCGCTCTCGTTCATGTAGGTCAGCGGCTTCATGAGCCGCACCAGCTGGCCGTCGACCGCGCCTTCGACCCTCAGAGCCGGTCCGACTTTCTCGAACGCACCCAGCCCCCAGTCGTAGGCCAGCCGATCGACCAGCCACCATCCGACGTTGTGGCGGGTGGCGTCGTACTCCGGGCCGGGGTTGCCGAGCCCGACCACGACCTTCATGGGGTGAGAGGCGCCCGATCAGGCCTCGCCATCGTCCTCGGACGCGGCCTCGGCCTCGGCCTCGGGCGCGCCCTCCGCACCGGCCTCGGCGAAGTCTTCCTCGCCCTCCTCGAGCTCTTCCTCCTCGGCCACGCGCGGCGCGACGACCGTGCAGATCGTCTGGTCGGCGTCGGTCAGGATCTCGACCCCCTCCGGCACCTCGATGTCGGCCACGTGCAGAGCGTCGCCGATCTGGAGCGAGGAGATGTCGAGCTCGAACGACTCGGGGATCTTCGACGGGATGCAGCGGGCGCGCACCTCGTGGACGACGACCTCGAGCAGTCCGCCGAAGGTCTTGACGCCCTCCGCCGTGCCGACCAGGTGCACCGGAATGTCGAGCTCGAGCGCCACGCCCCGCTGGATGCGGTAGAAGTCGACGTGGATGAGGTCGTTCCGGAAGGGATGCATCTGGATCTCGCGGACCAGCGTCTCCATGGTCTCGCCGTCGACGTCGAGGTTCACGATCGTGTTCTCGACCGAGATCGACTGAAAGAGATGCAGCGCGTCGTGGGCGTCGATCGCCAGCGGGACGGGCTCCTGCTCCTTGCCGTACACCACGGCCGGGACCTTCCCGGCCGCCCTGAGCTTGCGCGCCACACCCTTACCCGTGTCTCCGCGCCGCTCCGCCGAAAGTGCTGCAACCATCGTCATGATCGTTTCCTTCTCGTTCGTCGACCCCGTAGCGGGTCACCCGGAACCGGTCAGTGCCGATCCGGTCCCTGCCGGCCCAGCTCGAAAAGCTGGCTGACCGACTCGTTCGAATGAATGAACTCGATGGCCCGCGCGAGCAGCGGGGCCACCGAGAGCACACGCAACTTCGGGAAGCGCCGATCCTCGGGAACGTGGATCGTGTTCGTCACCACGAACTCCTCCAGAGGCGATTCCTGCAGGCGCCGAGGCGCCTCGCCCGACAGCAGGGCGTGGGTCGCCGCGGCGTAGACCGCCCGGGCTCCCCGTTCTTTCAGAGCGGTCACCGCGTTCGCAAGCGTGCCGCCGGTGTCCACCATGTCGTCGATGAGGAGGCAGTTCCGCCCCTCCACCTCGCCGACCACGTTCAGCACCTCGGCCACGTTGGCCTGCGGCCGCCGCTTGTCGATGATCGCGAAGCTGCCCCCCAACCGCTTGGCGAAGCCTCTCGCCATCTTCGCCGACCCCACGTCGGGGGCCACGACCACCAGGTCCTGCAACTCGAGGCCGCGGAAATACTCCGTCAGCACCGGCGCCGCATACAGGTGGTCGACCGGGATGTCGAAGAATCCCTGGATCTGATGCTGGTGGAAGTCGATCCCCAGCAGCCGATCCGCACCCGCCGCCACGATCAGGTTCGCCACGAGCTTCGCCCCGATCGCCACACGCGGCTGGTCCTTTCGGTCCTGGCGCCCGTACCCGAAGTAGGGCACCACCGCGGTGATACGCGCTGCCGAAGCGCGCTTGGCCGCGTCGATCAGCAGCAGCAGCTCCATGATCGAGTCGGCCGGCGCCACGGTGGGCTGCAGGATGAACACATCCCGCCCCCGCGCGTTGCGATCGATGCGAACGAAGATCTCGCCGTCGGCGAAGTTCGTGATCGTCGCGCCGTCGACCTGAACGTCCTCACCCAGGAGGTCCCCGATCTCGCACGCCAGCGGCCGGTTCGCGCGGCCTGCCAGCACCAGCATCGGGCCACGCCGGAACGTGTCGTCCATGAGCTCCCGGGCAGGGGTTCCAGTCGATTACGACAGCCCGAAAAGTTAGACGGGCGCGCGAAGGGCGTCAA
>RFGQ01000707.1 GCA_003695865.1 Gemmatimonadota bacterium
AGCAAGTGCATGGTACCCGCCCGACCCAGCCGCCACGAGGCGTCCAGCCCGGCGACCGAAGTCGGCGCGACCCGGAAGATCGAGCGCTGCTCCCAGCTCGCGCGCACCACCGGGTCGGTCGCCTGCGCGAACAGCGCGTCGGGCTGGATGAGCGAGACCTGCCCGATGTCGTAGTCGATGCGGTAGTCCACGTCGCGCAGCAGCAGCCGGTCGCCCAGGAAGATGCGCTCCGAGCCCTCGCGAATGCCGATCGCGCCCAACGAGAAGCTGCTGATCACCCCCTCGCTGCGACGCTCGAAGGGGATGGTCAGGCGGTAGAGGCCTCCGGCGTCGCGGTCGAACGGGTCGTCGGCGTCGTAGATGGCCGCGTTGCGGTCGGCGCCGAGCACGTCGGCGACCTGCTCGGCGGTCAGGTCGAGGGAGCGGACCGGCGGCGGGTCGAGGAACGGGCGCAGCGTGGGGAAGACCAGGAACACGCCCTCCACCGCCGGGCGGTCCTCGAAGAACTCCTCGGCGGGACGGTAGATGTGCGAGCGGTCCACGTGGTCGAGCGGCGACTCCTCGTCCATGCCGAACAGGCGCAGGAAGGTCGCGTCTTCGCCCGAAGGAATCGTGCGAAACGTGCGCCCTGCCGACAGCTCGCCGACCGAGATCGTGAGTTCGACCGCCTCGGGGGCGACGTCGGACGACGTCGAGACGCGATAGACCTGGTGCATCTCGAAGTCCCACGTGGGGCGCCCGGGCTGGTGCTGGGCGTTCGAGGCCTTGAGGAGCTGCAGGCGGGGACGTTCTCCCCGGTTGTAGACGCGCTCGGGGTTGTAGGTGCCGACGGTGTCGCCGGTGGCCGTCACGTAGGTGACCGCCAGCACCTCGTCGCGCCGCAGCGGCGACCGCAACGCGATCCACAGCCCCGACGGATGGACCACGTAGTCCTCGCCGGGCTGCAGGTAGCGAAACCAGCCCGACTCCTCGACCCGGTCCGTGCCGAGCTGGGCCACGGCATCGGCCTGGATGAGCCCGTTCTCGAGCTGGCGCGAGACCGGGTCGACCTCGAAGCGGTACACCTGAACCGGATCGGGTCCGGGTGCCACATCGGCCGGCACGCGCGACGCGTCGAGGTCGAGCACGTCGACGTGGGGGAAGCCTTCGATGCTCCTGGGGTCCACCAGGAAGAAGAACTGGCCCTTCACGTAGTCGGCGTCGTCCAGGACCAGCGTGTCGACCTGCACGAAGGTCTCCTCGCCGGGCGGCCCCGAGAGGCGGAACTCGCGCCTCGACAGATCGCCGCGTTGCTGAGCCCAGACCCCCCGGAAGAACACCGGACCCACCTGGCCCCGAGCCAGGAAGCCGAAGTTCCCCGCCGGGATCCCCTCGGTGAGGAAGCGGGAGGCGGGCAGGTCGAACGTCACGTCGCCCACCTCGAGGCTCTGCAGCACGTCGTCCCGGGCGCCGTCGTAGCGGATGCGCACGTCGTTCGCGCCGCCGAACTCGCGCGCCTGGTCGAAGTCGACGTCGATCGAGATGCGCTCGGCAACCGTACCCTCGATGCGGCCGCCGAACTGCAGGTCGGGGTCGAGTCGGGGGATGAGGTCGGGGTCGCAGGCAAACTGGACATCGGCGTCGCAGGGCCGGAAGCGCGTCCAGTCTCCGCCCAGCTCCGCGCGGCCGATGAGCGAGACGTCGAGGTCGGAGAGCGCCTCGCTGAGGCCCCGGGCGCCTCCCTCTTCGCCGGCCTCGCCCAGACGCGCGGCGCGCGCGAGGGTCCGCGCCGCCGGAGCGGGCACGTGCAGCAGTCCGGGCAGCCGGGCCCGGGAGCGCTCCACCGCGCGGCGCACCCGTAGCCACCCCGGCTGCAGCAGCCACGCTGCCGGACGCTGCAGGCCCGGCTGCTGGACGACCAGGGGCGCTTCGGGCGAGACGCGCCGGAAGGGCGGCAGCGGCGCCAGGCCCAACCGGCCGATCGGCTCCGCCCGCCGGCCGCGCCCGAACGCGCGCTCCGGATCGAGGAACGGCGGCCAGGGAAGCGGCGGCGGCGTCCAGCGAACCGTGTCGGGCCCCGCGCGCGCCGCCAGCGCGAACGCGGGAGGCGGCGCGGAGACCGTCACCAACGAAGCGGTCAGGACGTGAAGGAGCATCCGCACTCGGGAGAGAGGGTCCGGGCGGTCCCGCCCGGGACCGGATTGCAGAACCGAGTGTACGGGGTATCCTTGACGGGCGGCCAGAGGCCGGTACGCCCGGGGACGCGTCCCCTTTCGCACCACCACCGCGCACCGAACGGGATGAGGATCCTCACACGATACGTTCTGCGGGCCCACGTGGGCCCGTTCCTGTTCGCGTTCACGGCGCTCACGGGCCTGCTGTTCCTCAACGCCGTCGCCCAGCGGATGGAGAACCTGGTCGGTAAGGGTCTGTCGGCCGATGTCATCCTGGACTTCCTCGTCCTCTCCCTACCGCACACGATCGCGCTGACGCTGCCCATGTCGGTGCTGGTGGCCGTGCTCTACGCCTTCAGCGAGCTCACCGCGAACAGCGAGCTGATCGCCATGTCGGCCGGCGGTGTGCGGCCCGAGCGCCTCGTGTTGCCCGTGGCGGTCACGGGCCTGCTGCTCACGGGCGGGATGTTCCTCTTCAACGACCGGGTGCTGCCCGAGGCGAACCACCGCCTCCGGAACCTAATCGCCGACGTCAGCCTGAAGAGCCCCACGTTCAACCTCGAAGAGCGTGTGATCAACACGATCGAGACCGAGGGGGGCGTCGGAAAGGTGTACCTCGAGGCCGCGCGCATCGACAACACCACCGGACGCATGTGGGACGTGGTCCTCTACGACCTTTCGGATCCCACGTCGCACCGCACGACCTACGCCGACTCCGCCGTCGCGGCCTTCAACCGCGCGCAGACCGACCTCTATCTGACGCTCTACGACGGCACGATCCACGAGGTGGCCAACGACCGCGAGGGGGGCTTCACGCGGTCGGCCTTCCGGGTGCAGATCGTGCCGCTTCGAGGAGTGGGCAACGAACTCGAGCGCCACGGTGAACGCCCCCGTCGCGACCGCGAGATGACGATCGCGATGATGAAGGATGGCATCCGCGCCAAGAAGGCCCAGATCGACGGCGTGCGCGACGCCTCGCTGGGGCGCAGCCTGGGCGTCGTAGCCACCGCCCTCGGACGGCCGCCCATAGGGGTCGAGGGCGTGGACGTGCCGCCGCCCCCTCCCGCTCCGGCCAACACCCGCCGGGCGGGGGTCGACGGCCCCCGGCTGCCGCCGCCGCCCAGGGACGAGGTCGTGCGCGGCGTGGCCCGCGACGCGGCGCAGTCGGTGGCGCAGATCGAGTCCATGGAGCGGAGCATCCGGGAACTGAAGGTCGAGATCCACAAGAAGTTCTCGATCGCCGTGGCGTGCTTCGTGTTCACCCTCATCGGCGCGCCGCTCGCCGTGCGCTCGCACAGGGGCGGGCTGGGCACGGTGATCGCCATCTCGGTGGCCATCTTCGCCGTCTACTGGGCCGGGCTCATCGGTGGCGAGCGCCTCGCCGACCGCGGCGTGATCCCGCCCTGGTTCGCCATGTGGGTGGTCGACGCCGGCCTCTTCGTCGCTGGAGCGCTGCTGCTCTCGCGCATGGCCCGCGATGTGGTCTCGACGCGCTCGGGCGCCTTCGAGGAGCGTGTGACCGCATGGGTCGATCGAATGAGGAGGCGCTTCACCCCGGCCGGGCGCCGCACCGGGGAGGCCGCGGCCTGATGCGACTGCGCGTGCGCATCCTCGACCGCCTCATCGTCGCCTCGTTCCTGCGCATCTTCGGCGGCTTCGTGATCGGGGCGCCGTTGCTCTTCGTGGTGGGCGACATCGTCGAGAACATCGACACCTACATCGACCGGCAGCTCGGCTTCGGAGCGGTCGCGCTGGCCTACGTGTACAAGCTGCCCGAGTTCGTGTCGTGGTCATTCCCCATCGCCGGGCTGCTGGCCGTGATCTTCACGGTCCACTCGATGACTACGCACCGCGAGGTCATGGCGGCCAAGGCGGGAGGCATCTCGTTCCACCGGCTCGTGGCGCCCCTCTTCGTGACCGGCGCCCTGCTCACGATGGTCGCGCTCGGTCTCTCGGAACTCGTCCCCGTCGGCAACCGGCGCGCGTCGCTGTTGCTGCGCGACATCGAACTGCGCAGGCGCTGGCGCACCGACTTCGTCTACGAGACCGAAAAGGGCTGGGCCGTCTCGGCGCGGCGGCTCACGGTGACTACGGGCCTGATGTCGGAGGTCGTGATCGAGATCCCGCCCGGGGCCGAGGGTGGGCCGGCGCGCCACATTCAGGCGCGCTCGGCCCGTTGGGACGGTGCCCAGGGGTGGGTGCTCGAAGACGGCTACATGCGGCTGGTGCCGCCCGAAGGCGAGCCGCGCACGTTCCACTTCATGGAGTACCGTCTGCGCGGGCTCGACGTACGACCCGAGCTGCTCGTGCAGGAGCCCAAAGACAAGGAGGAGTTGCGCGCCGCCGAGATCGCCCGCCAGGCCGAGATCATCCGGCGCTCGGGCGGCGATCCGTCGCCCTATCTGCTCGAGCGCGATCAGCGCTTCGCCATCGCCGCGGCGACGCTGGTGATCATCCTGTTCGGAGCGCCGCTGGCCACGAGTTCGCGGCGGGGCGGAGCGGCGTACGGCATCGGGATCGCGTTGGCCTCGACGATCCTCTACATGCTGGCCTTCCGACTCTCGGGCGCAGCCGGAGAAGCGGGTGCGCTGACGCCCTGGGTGGCGGCGTGGTTGCCGAACGCCCTGTTCCTCACGGGCGGGATCGTTCTGCTGGCGCGGGTGCGGACCTAGGGCCCACGCAGGGGAGGGCGCCGCGTGCGGTGATGCGGTGTCGAGCGCCGCCCGCGGGCGCCGCGTGCCGCTCAGTCGCCCGCCAGCCCCGCCAGAAACCCCTCGGCCAACTCGCCCTCGCACACCTCCTGCACCGGCCCACGGAGCGTGACCTCGAGGGCCTCGTCCACGCTCACGCGCAGCACGCCGCCCTCCATGTGGACGCGGTGCTCGCCCGGCGACGCCCGCCCCGACGACACGGCGGCCACCGCGACGGCGCACGCGCTCGTGCCCGAGGCGGCCGTCCACCCCACCCCACGCTCCCACACGCGGGCCTCGAGCTGGCCGGGCGCGCGGACGCGCGCGAGCTGCACGTTGGTGCCGTGCGCGAAGGCGGCGTGCACCGCGAGGGACGAGCCCACCGCCTCGAGGCGCGCTCGCTCGAGCGGCTCGTCGAACACCACCGCGTGGGGGTTGCCGACCGAAACGGGCAGGACCGCCACGGTGCCCGCGGCGCCCAGCGCAATCGTGACGGTGGGCGGCTCCCCGGCGCGCACTCCGGGCGCGTCGAGCGCGAGCCCGACGGCCTCGGCGCCCACCCGCGCGCGGCCCATGCGGACCGACACGTCGTAGACGCCGTCGGCGCCGCGCGCGTGCACCTGCATGGTCACCCGGTCGCCGCCCACCTCGACCTCGAACGGCTCGACCCCCACGCGGCCCGTGCGTGCGAGCCACGCGGCCAGGA
>RFGQ01000708.1 GCA_003695865.1 Gemmatimonadota bacterium
GCCGAAACGTGGATGACAGATTGCCGCAACTTCGGACACCCGGCCCGATCCGGCAAACGAAAGCGCCCCCACCGCCGGGCGGGCGGTGAGGGCGCCGGGGAGCGCCGTGCGCTCCGGAGCAGGTCAGTCGACCCGCACGACGTTCTGCGCTGCGGGTCCCTTGGGCCCGTCGACGATCTCGAACTCCACGCGATCGCCCTCGGCGAGGCTCCTGAAGCCGTCACCCTGGATGGCGGAGTAATGGACGAAGCAGTCCCGCTCCCCGCCCTCCGGCTCGATGAACCCGAAGCCCTTGGCGTCGTTGAACCACTTCACGGTTCCGGTGGTCCTCATCTGCACCTGCTCCCAGAAAAGGTCAAGCCGGGCCGGTCGCACCTCGCGCCGGCCACGAAGAGCGGCGGTCGGCAAGCGCCCCCGGGCGGCTCCACGCACGCGCTCACGCGCCGCGAAGACCCGCCCCGGCCGCCTCCCTTCCGCCGCACGGGCGGGAAGGCTACTGGGCGGGTGGGCGAAGGTCAAGTCGAGCCGCAGCACCTGCGGGAGGCCGGTCCCTCACCCCCCCAGCCACCGCGCGACCTGGTTTTCCATCCAGAACGTGCGTCTGCCCGGCGTGCGCCCCGTGATGAAGCCCACGTGCCCGCCGCGCGGCACGATGGCCTCGGCGACCATGGGGTTGGCACGTAGCGAGTCGAGCGGCACGCGCTCGCGCGGCAGGAAGGGGTCGTCGAGCGCGTGGACGACCAGCGTGGGCACCCGCACGGCGGGCACCAGCGGCCCCGAGGCGGCCCGGGCGTAGTAGTCGTCGGCGCTCGCGTAGCCGTGCAGGGGGGCGGTGACGACCTCGTCGAAGGCGCGCATGGTGCGGGCCGCCAGGGCCGCGTCCAGATCGATCACGCCCTCCAGGAGCGCGCGCTTGGCCTCGAGCTTGGCCTTGAGTGAGCGCAGGAAGTAGCCCGCGTAGACGCGCCCCATGAGCGAGGCCTCGAGCGCGCGCGCCCCGGCCGCGAGGTCGAACGGCACCGACACCACGGCCGCTGCGGCGAGCACGCCGCGGGCGGCCTCGCCGCGCTCGCCCAGCCAGCGTAGCACTACGTTGCCGCCCAGGCTCACGCCCACCGCGGCCAGCGGTCGCCCCGGGTGGCGGGCACGCAGATGCGCGAGCACGACGTCCAGGTCGCCGGTGTCGCCCGAATGGTAGAAGCGCGCTCTGCGGTTGGGTTCGCCCGAGCAGGAGCGGAAGTTCATGCCCACGACGCCCCGGCCGCGCTCGAGCAGCGCGCGCATGAGGCAGCGCACGTAGCCCCGCTCGGTATGCCCCTCCAGCCCGTGAAGCAGCAGCACGAGCGGGGCGCGCGGGTCCGGATCGGAAGCGTGGTCCAGGTCCAGGAAGTCGCCGTCGGGCGTATCGATGCGCTCGCGCACCAGGCCGGGGTCGGGCCGCGGGCGCAGGAACTTGCCTCCGAGGGTCTGCGCGTGGGCACCGCGCAGCCACCAGGGTGTGTCGAACGGGTCGGGCCGCCACCGCGCCGGGTCGGGCGGCCATCCGAGCGGCGAGGGCGCCTTCCCGTCCCGGGCGGCGCCCGGGGCGGCCGCTTCGGCGCCCGGCCGCACGGCCTCACGGCGCACGTCGCCCCTCACGACCTACCTCCCGCCCCTCCACGCCACTCGGACACGCCCGCCCACGGCGCGCCCGCCTCGATCGTGCGGGCGTAGGCGGGGCAGGGGGGGCGGTGCGCTCCGGGCAGGTAGCCGGTGCTCACGAGGAACTCGCCCGTGATCTCGCCGCCGGTGAAGCGAAAGGTTCTGCGGAAGAGCGCCACCCATTCGGACCGGGAACGGGGGTGGTGCGCGTCGAGCCAGGCGGCGAACGAGCCGTGCGCGTCGCGCAGGCCGCGCAGTACGCCCGCGTTGTGGATCGCGGCGTCGACCTTCAGGCGATTGCGCACGATGCCCGGGTCGGCCAACAGGCGTGCACGATCCTCGTCACCGTAGGCGGCGACCGCGTCGATATCGAAGCCGTCGTAGGCGCTCCGGAAGTGATCGCGCTTGCGCAGGATGGTGAGCCACGAGAGTCCGGCCTGGTTGATCTCGAGCACCAGCCGCTCGAAGAGCGCGGCGTCGTCGCGCACGGGAAAGCCGTATTCGCCGTCGTGGTAGGGTCCGTGGTCGGGATGGCCGAGCGCCGCCGCGCAGTATCCGGTGAGGCCGTTCATGAAGTCGTTCATGGGGGAGAAGCTAGCGTCTCCCCGCGTGGCCGCGAGCCCGAGTCGCTCCCGCGATCGCGGCCTGACGAGCCCCGCCCGGCGACCCGCCGCCGCCCTCGATCCCTGCCGGGGGCCGGCTCCGCGTTTTTTCTCTGGCGCGCGCCGGCGGCGTGGGGAAGATTGCGGACGGACTTCTACCGGGAGCGGGGAACCGCTCCACCGGGCCGGGGATTCCGTCCCCGAAGCCGAGGAACCTTCGGAGACCCAGCCAAGGAGAGACCATGAGGATCCGAGACGCTTCGACGCTCACGCTGGCCCTGGCGTTCGCGCTGTGGGGCGCCGCGTGCACGTCGTCCGACGAGGGCGGAGAGGCCGAGGCCCCCGCCGAGGCGCCCGCCGCCGAGGCCGCGGGCCCCGAGATGCCCGCGGAGCTGACGGGTGAAGGCGTCTGGGCCTTCCTCACCGAGCATCAGTACGAGAGCTGGGCCACCTGGCCGGGCAAGGGCGAGCGCTACGAGGGCGGTGCCCCGCACGGCGCGCTGCTGACCACCTACCTGAACGAGGTGGCGGCCGAGGCGCTCGCGAACCACGCCGGCGCGATGCCGGTCGGCGCCATCGTGGTGAAGAACAACTACATGCCCGACGGCACGCTCGCGGCGGTCACCGCCATGGTGAAGACCGAGGACTTCAACCCCGAGCACAACAACTGGTGGTTCATGAAGCGGAACGCCGACGGGTCGTTCGACGCCCAGGGCCGCTTCGCGGGCTGCGAGGGGTGCCACGGGGCGATGAAGGACAACGACTACATCATGACGGGGTCCCTGAGCGCCGCCGCGGAGGGCGAGGGGCAGTAACCCCTCTGCCGTTCCCCGGAGGGGGGCGGCGAACCCGGCGGGGGCCTTGAACCCTCGCAGAGGGCAGGCATCGTGCGGGGGAC
>RFGQ01000068.1 GCA_003695865.1 Gemmatimonadota bacterium
GCAGGGCCTCGATCAGCTCCCGGGCGCGAGCCGTGTCCCCGTCGGCGAGCGCCCCGCGCGCCAGCGCCGCGAGCGCGAAGCGGTTGCCGGCGTCCAGGTCCAGGACGGCATACCAGGCCTCGCGGGCCGCCCCGTCGTCGCCCTGCGCCTCGAGGATCCACGCCTCCACGACGCGGGCCGACGCAAGGTCGGGGTGGGCAGCCAGCCCTTCGCGGACCACCTGGAGGGCGCGCTCCAGATCGCCCGCCCGCCGGAGCGCGTCCGCCAACGACACGAAGGCGCGTCGGTCGGGGTCGCGGGCGCTCCCGAGGGCGGCCTCGAGTTCGCGGATTTCGCCCTCCAGGGAATCGGTCACCGATCCTCCCGAACCTTTGGAAACGACGCGGTTTATCACGTGGGAAGCAGTCGCGCCCAAGATAGGAATCCGGCGAAATCCCTGTCAACGCGGGAGTTGAGGGGGTTCTGGCGGGCGGTTACCTTCATGGGTCTTGTACCAACCGTCCGGGGCCTTGAGTCGCCCCGAGGGCCGAACGCCGAGGAGTCACCGGCCTATGATGCGTCAGATGCGGGAGAACACGAAGTGGATCATGCTGGCGACGGCTGCCGCGTTCGTGGGTCTCATGGTCTTCCAGTGGGGGATGGATATCACGGGCCGCAGCGGGATGGGCCCGGGAGAGCTCGGCAAGGTGAACGGCGAGCCGGTCCTCTACGACGCGTACAACCTCTCGTACCGGCGCCTCTACGACCAGCTTCAGGCGCAGCAGGCCGACGCGATCACGTCGCAGCAGGTGTCGGAACTCGAGGACGCCGCCTGGGAGGACGCGGTGAGCCAGATCCTCATCCGTCAGGAGCTGGAGCGGCGCGGCATCCAGGTGACCGACGACGAGATCCGCTCGGCGGCGCGGTTCAGCCCCCCGCCCGAGTTTCGCACCAACCCCGCGTTCCAGACCGACGGCCGCTTCGATATTCAGAAGTACCAGCAATTCCTGTCGTCGCCGCAGGTGGACGACGCGCTCCTGCTGCAGCTCGAGGCCTACTACCGCGACGTGATCCCCCGGGGCAAGCTGCTACGGCAGGTCTCGGCCGACCTCTACGTGACCGATCAGCAGCTCTGGGACGCGTGGCGCGACGAGCACGAAGCGGTCGAGGTGCGCTACATCCCGCTCAACCCGGCCCAGCGAATCGCCGACAGCGTCGCGGCGGTGAGCGAAGCCGAGGTCGAGCGCTACTATCGCGCGCATCTGGACGAGTTCGCGATCCCCGAGCAGGCACAGGTACAGGTCGTCGTGATCGACAAGACGCCGACCGCGGCCGACACCGCCGCCTCGCTCGAGAAGGCGCGCGAGATTCGTCAGGCGCTGCTCGACGGAGCCGAATGGGACGACATCCTCGAGCGGCCCGAAGTCGGTGAGGGTTCGGGAGACCTCGGCTGGTTCACCCGCGGCCGCATGGTGCCGGAGTTCGAAGAAGCCGCGTTCGCGGCGCGCGTCGGCCGGCCGACCGAGCCGGTCCAGACGAGCTTCGGGTTCCACGTCATCGAGGTGCTCGAGAAGGCCGGCGACAGCATTCGGGCCCGCCACGCGCTCGTGCCCATCCAGCGCACCGAGGCCTCGGAGCTGGACCTGCTCACGCTGGCGGACTCGCTCGAAACCCTGGGCGAAACGATGCCGCTCGCCGACGCCGCCCAGGCCCTGGGGCTGCCCGTCGTCCCGGCGACGCTGTCTCAGGAATTCGCCTTCGTCGCGGGCGCCGGGCGGGTCAGCGAAGGCGCCGACTGGGCGCTCGAGGAGGCAGAGCCGGGAGAGGTCAGCCCCGTCTTCGAGAACCAGCAGGCCTTCTACATGATGGAGTTGCAGGAGGTGCGCCCGGCGGGGCACATCCCGCTCGAAGACGCGCGGGCGTCGATCGAGCAGACGCTGCGCTTCCAGAAGAAGCTCGACATGGCCATGGAGGAGGCGCGCGGCATCGTGGAGCGCATTCGCGCCGGAGAGGCGATGGAGAACGTCGCCGCCGAGGCCGGGCTCGAGATCCGCAGCGCGGGTCCCTTCACCCGTGGCGACTTCGTGCCGGGGCTCGGCCGCCTCAACGCTGCCATCGGCGCCGCCTTCGGCCTGAACGAAGGAGAGGTGTCCGACCCGGTGCAGGCCAACAACAACGTCTTCATCCTGCAACAGACCGCCTACGTGCCTGCGGATTCGGCCGCCTGGGAGGCTCAGAAGGACGAGCAGCGGGCCCGGTTGATGGCCAGCCTACAGCAGGCCAGGCTGCAGGCCTGGCTCGAGGGGCTGCGCGACGCCGCCGACATCGTGGACCGCAGGGCCCAGGTGCTGAATCAGGGTCAGGCCGACCAGCCCCGTCACCAGCAGTTCGGGATCTTCTAGGCGGGCGGCGGTCTCGGGCCGCGGCCA
>RFGQ01000709.1 GCA_003695865.1 Gemmatimonadota bacterium
CCGTGGTCCGCGCCAGCGGGCCGCAGCGCGCGCTGCGCGACCTGCTCACCACGCTGCCGGGCGTGCGGGGCGCGGCCGTCTTCGGCGACCGTGTCCACGCCTTCGTGGACGCGGCGGGCGAGGCCGCGCCCCGCCTGGAGCGCGCGCTGCGCGAGCGCGGCTGGTCGGACTCGCACGTCGCCGTGGTCGACGAGCCTTCCATGGAGGACGTGTTCCTCGCGCGAGTTGGGGACGGAGCATGACGGGCGGAGCCGACCACGCGGTCAGCGAGGCCGCCGTCGTCGCGCGCGGGCTGAGCCGGGCGTTCGGCGATTTCCTCGCGGTCGACGACGTGTCGTTCAGCGTCCACCGCGGTGAGATCTTCGGTTTTCTGGGGCCCAACGGCGCGGGCAAGACCACCACCATCCGCATGCTCACCGGTCTCATCGAGCCCACCGCGGGCGAGGGCCGCGTGGCGGGGCTCGACATCCGGCGGGAGCGGCGCGCCATCAAGCGCACGATCGGCTACATGTCGCAGCTCTTCTCGCTCTACGGCGACCTCACCGTGGCCGAGAACATCCGCTTCTTTTCCCGGCTGTACGGCGTGCCCCGCGCGCGCCGGGGCGAACGCGCGGACTGGGTGGTCGAGATGGCGGGGCTCACCGCACAGCTCGACCGGCGGACGGAAACGCTTCCTCTCGGCTTCAAGCAGCGCCTCGCGCTCGGCTGTGCGGTGCTGCACGAGCCGCCCATCCTGTTCCTGGACGAGCCGACCTCGGGCGTCGACCCGGGTGCGCGTCGGCGTTTCTGGGACCTCATCTACGCGCTCTCCGAGCAGGGCACGACCGTCTTCGTGACGACCCACTACATGGAAGAGGCCGAGTACTGCCACCGCCTCGCGCTCATGAACCGCGGCCGGCTCGTTGCGCTCGACACTCCCTCGCGCCTGCGCGCACAGCTCGCCCAGCCGGTCCTCGAGGTGGTCGTGGACGATCCTCCACGGGCCTGTGAGGCACTCCACGATACGCCGGGCGTGGTCGAAGCCGCCCTGTTCGGCCGGACCCTGCACGTCATGGTGGACGACGCTCGGGCGGGGACCGAGGCCGTGCGCGCCCGGCTCGCCGCCGCGGGGCACACCGTGCATCGCCTGCGCGAGGTCGAGCCTTCTCTGGAGGACGTCTTCGTGGCGCGGGTTCGCGCCACCGGTGGGGCCGTGGTCGGATGAGCCGGCTGAGTGCGAGGCGCTTCCGCGCCATGGCCCGCAAGGAAGTGATCCAGCTCCGGCGCGATCCGCGCTCGCTCATTCTGGCCTTTCTGCTGCCGATCGCGCTCACCGTGTTGTTCGGGTACGCGATCAGCTTCGACGTGGACGACATCCGCTTCGCCGTACTCGACCGGGACGCATCGGCCGACAGCCGTGCGTTGCTCGATGCCTTCCGTTCGTCGGGCTACTTCACGCTCGAAGACCGCGTGCCCGACAGGCGGAGCGGCGAACGGCTGCTCGAGGCGGGCCGGGTGCGCCTGCTGCTCGTCGTCCCCCCCGACTTCTCGCGCGGGTTGCATACGGGCGTGCCTCCAGCGCTTCAGGTGTTGCTCGACGGGAGCGACGCGAACACGGCGACGATCGCACAGGCGTACGCCGAGGGGATCGTGCGCGGCTGGGCGCTCCGCGCCCTGGGAGACCCCCGCCTCGGCGTGCCGCTCGAAGTGCGCAGCCGCATCTGGTACAACGAGGAGCTGTCGAGCCGGAACATGATCGTGCCCGGGCTCGTGGCCGTCGTCATGATGATCATCGCCGCGATGCTCACCTCGCTCACGATCGCGCGTGAGTGGGAGCGGGGCACGATGGAGCAACTTGCGGCGACGCCCGTGCATCGGCTGGAAGTCGTGCTGGGGAAGATGGCGCCCTACTTCGCGATCGGGCTCGTGGACGTCGCGCTCGTGAGCGTCGTGGGTGTGGCACTCTTCGGCGTGCCGTTCCGTGGGAGCGTGGTGCTGCTCGCCCTGCTTTCGGCGGCCTTCATCGTCGGCGCGTTGGGGCTCGGGATGTTCATCTCGGCGGTCGCTCGCTCGCAACTCCTCGCGACCCAACTCGCACTCATCCTGACGTTTCTGCCGGCCTTCCTGCTCTCGGGGTTCATGTTCGCCATCGACGTGATGCCCGCCCCGCTGCGCGCCTTCTCCTACCTCATCCCCGCGCGCTACTTCCTGGTCGTGACGCGCGGGATCTTCCTCAAGGGCGTCGGCGCAGACGTGCTCGCGGTGCAGGGACTGTTGATGCTGGCCTTCGCGGCGCTGGGACTGGCCGCCGCGACACGGGCCTTCCGCAAGCAGATCGAATCGTGAGGGGGAGGCGCATGCGATGACGTGGCGTGAGCGGGGAGAGCGCGTGTTCGGCCTGGTAGCGAAGGAGTTCCGCCAGGTCTTTCGAGATCCGCGGATGGCGCGCGTCGTGTTCGTGTCGCCGATGATCCAGCTCATGATCTTCGGCTACGCGGTCACGACCGACATCCGGAACACGGCGACCTTCGTGGTGGACCTCGACGGCACGCAGGCCTCGCGCGAGCTGGTCGAGCAACTCACCGCCTCGGGGCACTTCGCGGTCACGGCCCGCTCCTCCAGGCCCGCCGATCTCGTGCGCGCTCTCGATCACGGGGACGCGATCGTGGGTGTGGAGATTCCCCGTGGTTTCCAGCGTGACCTCGACGCGGGCCGTCCCACCGAGGTGCAACTGCTGTTCGACGGCACGAACGCGAACACCGCGGCGGTCGCGCAGGGTTACGCGGCGCGCATCGTGCAGGACTTCGCGGGCGGGCATTCGGCTCCGGGGGTCGTGACCGCCGGCGCCCCGCCGCTCGAGCTGCGCACCCGCGCGTGGTACAACCCCAACCTCGAGAGCCGGGACTACAACGTGCCCGGGGTGGTGGGCGCCCTGATCATGCTCGTCTGCCTGCTGCTCACCTCGCTGGCGATCGTCCGGGAGCGCGAGATCGGCACGCTCGAGCAGCTCCGGGTGAGCCCCCTGTCGGCCGGCGAGCTGATCGCGGGCAAGACGCTTCCGTTTGCGATCATCGGGATGTTCGATCTCGCGCTCGTCACCACGGTGGCCGTGGCGTGGTTCGGCATCCCGCTTCGTGGAAGCCTGCTCCTGCTGGCCGGAGCCTCGCTGCTGTACGTGCTCTCGGGCCTCGCCATGGGGCTGTTCGTGTCGACCGTCTCCGCCACCCAGCAGGAGGCGTTCATGACCACGTTCCTCATCTTCATGCCCGCGCTGCTCCTCTCGGGGTTCATGTTCCCGGTGAGCAGCATGCCCGAGGTCTTCCAGACCCTCACGCTGCTGAACCCCGTGCGGCACTACATCGAGGTCGTGCGCGCCGTCTTCCTCAAGGGGGCCGGCGTGCCCACGCTGTGGCCGCAGCTGCTGTGGCTCGCCGGATTGGGGAGCGTCCTGCTCACCGCGGCGACCCTGCGCTTCCGGCGCGAGTTGGCCTGAGCGGTCCGTCCGCGGGGGCATCCCGAACAAGAAGCGGCCCGCCCCTTCCGGGGCGGGCCGCAGTCCTGGCACCGTTTGTCGGCCGGCCGACGGCTCAGCCGCCGCCCAGTCCGCAGGGCACGTTCAGGTTCCGCGCGATGCACTCGTTGCGCGGAATCGGGAACGCGCTCGGCACCAGGTCGCTGGGCCGGTCACGCGGCAGTTCGTTGAGCCGGTTGAAGCGCCGCATGTCGATCCACCGATGGCCGCCCTCGAAGAGCAGCGACCAGCGCCGCTCGTTGAGCAGCGCGTCGATGAACTCGGTGTCGTTCGCCGGCATGGCGAGCGGGTCGAGCCCGCCCGAGCGTGTACGCACGTCGTTGAGCGCGTCCATCGCACCGGTCTGGTCGCCCGTGAACCAGCGGGCCTCCGCCGCGAGCAGGATCAGCTCCTCGTTGCGGATGATGGGTACCGGGCTGGACAGCGTCGGGTAGTGCGTGAAGCGCACGTTCGACGTCACGCCGCGCGGGTCGGACTTGGGCGTCGCCAGCAGCTCCGTCTTGCGGGCCACCCGGTCGTCCAGAGAGCCGTCACCCTTGGTGGGGGCGTCCGTGCGCACCGTGGGGTGCGCCACGATCTGCGGATCGGCACCCTGGAACAGACCGTTGGTGACGTCACCCGAACCGGTTCCGAAGCTGTGGAACACGCCCACGTCCAAGTCGCCCCCGATGTCCATGAACGACTGGTCCAGCGCGGTGAGGGCCGCGGCGTAGTTGCCCCGGTACACCTCCACGCGCGCAGCGAGCGCCCGGTTGAACTGGGCGAACGAGCTCGGCGTGTCGAACCCCGAGAAGCCATTGCTCAGGGTGAAGGCGAAGGAGGAACCGGCGTTGTTGAGGTGCCCACGTGCCTCATCGAGCAACTGCACGATGAACGTGTAGGCCTGGTCGCGGCCCACGAACGGCGCGAGCTCGGCGTCGAGCGGCCGGTTCGTGTCGATGACGACCCCGTTGTTGTCGCGCATGACCGTCACGAGGAGCAGGTCGAGCGCCTGGATCGTCTTGGCGAAGCCGCGAATGCCCTCGAGCTCGGCATCGGTGAACCCGACCACCTTGTCGAGGGAGTTCAGCACGATGTTGGCGTTGCGGATGTTCGCATAGCGCGGCGCCCATCCGCTTCCGCCGAACGCGCCGTTTCCGGCGTTCAGTAGCCCCGCGAGCATCTCGTCGAAGTAGCGGGGGTCGGAGTTGTCGAACGTGAGAGATTCGCGCCCGAGCGTGCCCAGGTGGTTCACGAATCCCGTCTGATTGCTGATCGCGGCGCGTGCCCCGATCATGAGCCCCTGGACGGCGTCGACGACGGCCGACTTGGTCGGGTTCGTCTCGAGCGACTCGAGTCCGGGGTTGTTGAGGTCCGGTACGGTGAACGTGTCGTCGCAGGCGCCCAGCAACACGAGCCCGCTCAGCACCGCCACCGGAAGCGTCTTGATACGCATGGCGTATTTCCCTTTCCGCTGTTCGGTCTTGATCGCGTGCATCAGAACACCAGGTCCACCGCGAACCAGATGCTCCGGCTCGGCGGGAACGGCGCTACGTCGATGTTCCGGGCGATCGGCTGGTTCCCGAAGTTGCTGACCTCGGGATCGACGCCCGTGTAGTCGGTGAAGGTGAACAGGTTGCGCCCGCTCACCGAGATGCGGCCGCTCTCGACCGCCTGACCGAGCACGCCCCGCACCCAGGCCTGCGGCAGGTTGTACGACAGCGACAGCTCGCGGATCTTGAGGTAGCTGCCGTCCTCGATGTAGCCACGGGTGTCGTTGCCCTGGACCCAGTTGGTGAAGCGGAAGTTTCCGTCACCCAGCTCGACCTGGGTCTTGTCGGCGTCCGACAGCGTGCGTGTGCGGACGTTGGCGTTGAAGTCGGCCGAATTCTGACCGGCGTCGGCCAGCAGCCGCGTGAGGTTGATCACCGTGGCGCCGTGCGACCAGTCGAGCACGGACCCCAGCTCCCAGTTGCCCCACGTGAACGTGTTCGAGAAGCCGATGCGGAAGTCGGGCGTCGCGTCACCCACGTTCTTCACGATCGGATCGCCGTTGGCATCCTGGCCGACGGTCGACACGATCTGGGTGAGCGAGGCGCCCTCCTCGATGCGGAAAGCGCCGAGGCCCGTGCCGAACCCGCCCGTCTCGAACGCGGGCACCGGCAGGTCGAGCACCTTCGAGTAGTCGCGGAAGTACGTCGTGCGCGAGACCCAGCTGAAGTCGCCGCGCTGGATGGGCGTGGCGAAGACGCCGATCTCGAGCCCGCGCACGCGGGCCTCACCGCCATTGAACACCTGCGTCCCGAAGCCCGTGGAGGGCGCGACGGTACGCTGGAGGATGAGGTCGGTGATGTTCTTCTGGAACGCGGTGATCTCGACCTGCGCATTGCCGTCGAACAGCGTCAGGTCGACGCCTCCTTCGATCTCACGCTGCCGCTCGGGCTTGAGGCCGGGGTCGCCGGTGATGCCGGCGACGACCACGCCTGCGATCGAGTTGATGTTCGACGTCGCGATGAGCGGCGTGAACTTCTGCCCGTACATGGGCTGGTTTCCGCTTTCGCCCCACGCGACACGCAGTTTCAGGCCGTCCAGCCAGTCGGTGAGGTTGTCGAAGCGGTACGAGGCCGCGGCCTTCGGATACCAGAAGAAGTTGTTCGGATCCGCATTCACGCTGCTGCGGTCGGCGCGGATACCGGCCGACACGAGCAGGCGCTCGTCCAGCAGGAGAAGCTCCTCCTGCAGGAAGAAGCCCAGGTCGCGCACGATGCTGCGGAACTGGTTGACGGACGTCTGGACGCCCGCGTTGACGTTGGGCTGACCGGCGGTGAGGCCACGCGCGACGGTGCGCGCGATGTCCTGATCGCGGTCCTCGTACTGCACACCGAACGTGGCCGTCGAGGCGAAGTCGTCCGTGTTGTAAGTGTAGACCAGGTTCCCGGTCAGCGTGATGTCACGGTTCGTCGAGTTGCTCAGCGCCGACGTGCCCGCGAGGCCGTCGTTCGGCTCGAACTGCAGCTCGGGCGGCGCGAAGAGGATGTTCTTCTGGGTGAAGAAGTCGACGCCCGCGGTACCGAGCACCTGCAGACCGTGGCGCTCGCCCTGGTAGAGGTCGTACTCGGCGCTCACCGACGTCAACAGACGCCACACGATCTCGTCGTTCTGGAACAGTTCGACCGTCTGCAGCGGGTTGCTGCGCTCGAAGGGGTTGGCCGGGAACGTGCCGTCGGGCTGCTTGCGCAGGTCGACGAAGCTCGGCGTGAAAGGAAACACCATGTAGTAGCTGGTGCCCGAGTTGTCGTTGTTCGTGAGCCCGCGCTCGGCCTTGGAGCGCAGCAGGTTCGTCGACGTGTTCAGCCGGAAGCGGTCCCCGAAGTTCTGGTTCAGGTTCAGGCGGATGCCCTGCCGCTCGAAGCCGGTGTGGTCGATGATCCCGGCGTCGTCCTTCCAGGTGGCCGACAGGAAGTAACGCGTGTCGGCGTCGCCGCCCGAGATGCTCGCGTCGCTCTCCCAGCTCAGCGCGTTGCGTCCGGCGAGCAACTCCTCGAGGTCGAAGTTGTTGATCGGCTGGCCGTCGGCGCGGAAGTACTGACCGGCGGTCGTCGCGTCCACCAGCCCGGCGTCGATCGCCTCGTCCCTCGTCCACTTCCGGAACCCGAACTTGTTGTTCAGGTCGAACGTGCCGAAGCGCTGCGTGAAGCGGATCTGCCGCTGGCCGCTGCGGCCGCGCTTGGTGGTGATGAGCACCACGCCGTTCGCAGCCCGCGACCCGTACAGCGCCGACGCCGAGGCCCCCTTGAGGATCTCGATGCGCTCGATGTCGTTCGGGTTGATGTCGGCGATGCGGTTGACCGGATCGTCCTGCGACGACGCGTTCGAGCCGCCGGCCGACACCGAAACGACGTTGAGCCCGTTGGCGATCGACACGTTCGAGGCGACCACGCCGTCGATCACGTAGAGCGGCTCGAGCTCACCGTTGATCGTCGAGACGCCGCGCAGCCTCACCTGAATGCCGCCGCCCGGCGCGCCCGAGTTCTGCTCGATGTAGGCGCCGGCGATCTTGCCCTGCATGAAGTTCTCGATGCTGGCGGCCGGCGGCGCCTTCTCGATCTGCTCGGTGGTGACCGACGCGACGGCGTTGGCCAGGTTGCGCCGGGCCACGGTCGTCGCCTGACCCGTCACCACGATGCCCTCGATGTTGAGAACGTCGAGTTCCATCGTGACCGACACCGACGACTGGCTGGCCGGCACCGTCACCGTCTGGGTGCGGTAGCCGAAATTCTCGAAGCGCAGCTCCACCTCTCCGCTGGGCGCGGTGATGATGAAGCGGCCCTCGTTGTTCGTCTGGGTCTGGAAGCTGGTGCCTACGGCCCGGACGATCACCAGTGGAAGCGGCTGCCCGAGCTCGCCCACCACGGTGCCCGAGATGCGTCGCTGCCCTTCCTGCGCGGATACATCCGCACTGGCGAACAGTGCGGCCGCGAGGGTAAGGGACAGCAAGGCGGACATGAATCTCTTCATGCCATTCCTCCCTGCTCGAGTGAAAAGGATGGAACGATGGCCTCGCCCGGCAGTGGGCGGGGCGCCTGCGCTCCCACGACACGGGAGCACGACTCTGTGATCACACCCCGCACGAGTCTCCGTTGCCGGGACGCGTGGGCGCGGATCAGGGATCGAAGGGTGCTGGATAGGGACGGACGGATGGTCCGGCCGGATCGAACGTCGCTGTCGGATCAGATGCGCCTCCTCTGTTCTGAGTTGCCGCCCGCGGTCGAGTGCGACCGGCGAGGGCGGGGCCGAGCGCCGCTGCGCCCCTGATGGGCCCCGCCGGAACGCTGCCCGAATCCCACCATATTCCCTCAGGTTTCACCGAACGGGGCCGCCGCGGGGCCCGGCCGCCGGCTCAGGGCCCCCCTGGACCGCGCCCGAGACGGGGAAGCGGCAGGTCGGTCGAACAGCCCGAGCCCGGGGGCCGGGGAGGTGGGGGAGGCGCCGGTGGTCGTGGGGTGCAGGGCCAGGACGGTGTGGGGATGGAGCGCCGGGGCGGGCGAAGCCCGCGCTTCGGCGGCTGACCGGCCATGGGAACCTCCCGTCGATTACAGGACGCCGACGATGTCGCCGGCGACCCCTAATTACGGGACAGCGCATGCCCGAGTGTCAAGGGGTGCCCCGCAGGCGCAGGGTGCGCACCGCCTGCACACGCTCGGCGCCGGCAGCGATGCAGTCGGCCTGAGAGGGTCCCACCGGGCAGGTCAGTACGTCTGGTGGACCCGCCACGAACGTGAGCGTGACCCGCCCGTCGCGCCCCACGAGCAGGCGAGCGTACCCGGGTGCCGCATGATGGAAGCGAAGGTCGGGGTGCGCGCGCACCACCGAGCTCTTGGATCCCGCGCCGCTCACGACGATCCAGGGCGCGGCGCCGGGTTCGCGCCCCACCAGGAGCTGCAACGTGTGGTCGTGCCCGCCGGCCATGAGGAGCGGCCGGCGCGTCGCGATGGCGTTGTTCCGCAGGGTGGTCACGTAGTCGCGGTAGCGCTCGCTCGTCAGGTCCTGCGCGAGCACGCCGGCGTTCTGCAGCAGGCGGCGGAAACCGAGGGCGGCCGACCAGGGTGCTCTCGCGTGCTCTCCCGCGCTGGCCGTGGGATGGTGCGCGAGCACGGCCAGAGCACGGTCGTCGGCGCCGGCGAGGGCTCGCCGTAGCGCCTCGGCCGCGGCCTCGCGTCGGGTGCGGGACTGGGGCTCGAGCCACCACTGGGAGTCGATCATCAGCAGGCGCAGGCCGCGACCCAGGTCGACCACGGCCGGCCCCGGGTCCCCCGGGGCCGGCCTCAGGACCGCGTCGACCCCGCCGAGCCCGCCCCAGTCGTGGTTGCCGGGCAGGAAC
>RFGQ01000710.1 GCA_003695865.1 Gemmatimonadota bacterium
CCCCCACGACGGGCGCACCTTCGAAGGTGATCGGGTCCTGGTGGCGGTGGGCCGTCGCCCCGCCACGGACGAACTCGAGCTGGATCGGGCCGGCATCGAGCGCAACGGCGCCGCCGTGCGGGTGGATTCTACGCTCCGCACGTCCAACCGCCGCGTGTGGGCGGCCGGAGACGTAACCGGCGGACTCCAGTTCACCCACGTGGCGGACTACATGGCCAAGACCGTGCTGCGCAACGCGATCTTCCCGGGCTCGTCGAAGGTGGACTACTCGACGGTCCCGTGGGTGACGTTCACCGACCCCGAAGTGGCCCACGTCGGCCTCGGTCAGGAAGAGGCCGAGGCCCGGGGGGCGCGCACGTTCACGTATCCCTTCGACGACCTGGACCGGGCCATCGCCGACGGCGAGACGGCCGGGCTCGTCAAGGTCTCGGCCGACCGCAAGGGACGTGTGCTCGGAGCCTCGATCGTGGGCCACGGCGCCGGAGACCTTCTGCAGCCGTTCGTGCTCGCGATGAAACACGGGCTGAGGCTCTCGGACATCTCGAACTCCATCTTCCCCTACCCGACCCGGGTGGAGGGGGTGAAGCGCGCCGCCGACGCGTTCCAGCGGGCCCGGCTGGAGGGCCGTGCGGGCAGGCTGCTGAGAAAGGTCGTCCAATGGCTGACCTGACTCCTCCACAGCGCGGGGCGGCTTCCGGGCATTCCGGGCCGGACCGGCCTGGGTCGAGCGCGCGCGCCTACCTCAAGCTGGGGGCGTTCCTGGCCGTCGTAGCGGGCGGCTTCCTGCTCGCCCTGCTCACACCCGTCGGCCGCTACCTGTCCCCCGAAGGCATCGGGCTGGTCATCGACGAGTTGCGCGCCTCACCCTGGGCGCCGGTGATCTTCATCGCGCTCTATGCGACGGCGACGGCGCTCGCGATCCCCGGCACCATCCTCACGCTCGCAGGCGGCGCCCTCTTCGGCCTGTTCTGGGGTACGGTGTTCAACTCGATCGCCGCCAACCTGGGGGCGAACGCAGCCTTCCTCGTCGCCCGGGCGCTGGGACGCGAGGGCGTGGAGCGCATCGCGGGCTCGCGCCTGGAAAAGCTCGACGAGGCCACGCGCGCCCACGGGTTCCGCGCACTGCTGACGCTGCGCCTCATCCCTCTGGTGCCCTTCAACGCCCTCAACTTCGGGGCCGGACTCACCGCGATCCGCTGGCCGACCTACGCGCTCGCCACGATGGTCGGTATCCTTCCGGGGACGATCGTGTATACGATGTTCGCCGACGCCCTGCTCGAAGGATCGCGGGAGGCGTCGAGCGAAGCGTTCATCCGGGTGCTGGTATCGGGCGGGCTGCTGGTCCTGCTCAGCTTCCTGCCCACGATTCTGAAGAGGTTCAACGTGCGCGTGTTCGGATCGACCCAGACGCTGCTGCTCACCGCCGCCCTGACGCTGGGCGCCGCGCCCGCCGCCGCCTCGGCCCAGGACGACGCGCTGCCCGGCCACGAGCCGTTCAGCCGGGTGCTCGAGCGCGTCGTCCGCGACAACGGCGTGGACTACGCGACCCTCCAGGCCGGGCGCGCCGAGCTCGACGCCTACCTGGCCACACTCGCCGCCGTGGACCCGGCCGCGCTGGAGCGGGCCTCGCACGAGGCGCGCCTCGCCTTCTGGATCAACGCGTACAACGCCTGCATGCTGCGTCTGGTCGTGGACCACTACCCGATCCGCAAGAACCGGCGGCTGCTCGACCGCGTGAAGAACGCCATCGCCGACCGGCCCGAGAACTCGGTCTGGCAGATTCCCGATGTCTTCACGCGGGAGCACTGCCGCATCGCGGGCCGGGAACGCTCCCAGGATCAGATCGAGCACGAGATCATCCGGCCGATGGGAGACCCGCGGATCCACTTCGCGGTGAACTGCGCGGCGCGCTCCTGCCCCCCGCTGACTCCCGAGGCGTACGAGCCCGAGACGCTCGAGGCCCAGCTCGACGCACGGGTGAAGGCCTTCGTGGCCTCCGCCCGGCACTTCTCCCTCGATCCCGGTCCGCCCCCGACCGTGCGCCTCAACAAGGTACTCGACTGGTTCAAGGAAGACTTCGGAGGGATCGAAGGGCTCCGCACGTTCCTGGCGCCGTACCTCGAGCCCGAAGCGGCACGCGTCCTGGCTGATCCCGGCACCCGCGTGGAGTTCTTCGAGTACGACTGGACGCTGAACGACGTTGACGCCGGCTGACGACGCGCCGCGCCTCGGGATCGTCGTCCCGACGCTCAACGAGGCCGCTCACCTGCCGGCCCTGCTGTCCGACCTGCGCCACCTCGAAGTGGCGTACACGGTGGTCGTAGCGGACGGCGGTTCGACCGACGACACCCGCGGCCTGGCGGCCTCGGCCGGCTGCAGGGTCATCGTCGCCCCGCCGGGCCGGGCCCGTCAGATGAACGCGGGCGCCCGCGTGCTCGACACCCCCTGGCTCTGCTTTCTGCACGCGGACGCGCGCCTCGACCGCGCCGCCCGCGCCGCGCTCGAGGACCACGTCCGGACGGGCGGGGACGAGGCGGCCTACTTCCGCTTCCGCATCGGCGCGCGCGGCGCCTTCTGGCGCTTCATCGAGTTCGGCCAGGCCGTACGCGAGCGCCTCGGCGGTCTCGCCTACGGCGACCAGGGACTGATCGTGCCGCGCGCGCGCTTCGAGGCGGCCGGCGGTTACCCGGATGAGCCGCTGCTCGAGGACGTGCTTCTGCTGCGGGCGCTCCGCCGGCAGGGCGCGGTGAGACGGCTGCCCGCCGCGCTCGACACGAGTCCGCGCCGCTACCGGGAGCAGGGTCGCTGGCGCCAGTGGCTGCGGAACACGTTCGTCATCGGCGCCTTCCTGGCGGGGGTGCCGCCCGCGCGACTGGCGCACCTCTATCCGCCGCGGCGGCCGCCGCGCAGGGACGGGCGGAGGTTGTTCGTGTTCGCCAAGGCGCCACGCCCCGGAGAGGTGAAGA
>RFGQ01000711.1 GCA_003695865.1 Gemmatimonadota bacterium
CGTGGCGGCCGGCGGCCACGACGTGCGCCTGCAGGCGCGCCTGGCCGACGGCCCCTCGGCGATGGGCCAGTTCTTTCTGAGCGACGAGCGCACCTGGGGCATGGAGCTCGAGATCCGGCGCTGAGCGCCCTGTGGCCGGGTGTGGGACTCCGCCGCCCGCAACCCCTGTCGCGTCGTCGGCCCCCGCCGCCGGCGTCCCCGGGCGGAACACCGGCGGCGGTACGGGCCGACTCAGCGTCCTCCGAAGCGCTCCAGGATCCACCCGGCCATGACGTCGAGCACCTCGGGCGAGAAGGTCGTCTCGATCGTGGCGTACTCGTTGGGCGAGCCGGTGGTCGCTGGCTGGAACAGGTGGTTCAACCCCTCGAACACGCGCACCGTGACGTCGTGGTTACCCGCCTCACGTAGCGCCGCCTCGATCTCGGGCACGTTCTGGTCGGCCGGCACCTGAAGGTCGAGCGACCCGTTCACCACGAGCACCGGCACCGTCACGCGTCTGAGCGCCTCGCGGGGATCGTAGGTCAGGAAGTACCGGAACCAGGGGCTCGAGAGCTGCTGCACCTGTTGCCGGATCACGGTTTCGAGCTGGTCCTCCGTCACCCCCGCGACGGCGCGTTCCTCGGGCCCCATGCCTTCGATCTCGGCGCGCAGCTCCGACTCGATGCGGGCCGCGAGCTCTTCCGCCGGTGCCTCGCGCACCACGCGGAACAGGCGCTCCTGCCGCGCCCGGTTCGACTCGACGAGCTCCTGCGAGACGCCGTTCGCCGTCAGGATCCGGGCTCCCTGCTCCGTCAGGATCTCGGACCCCGGCACGCCCGGCCCGGCCATGAGCACGACGAAGGCGACGTCGTCGTGGTGCGCCGCCACCATCGGCGCGATCAGCCCGCCCTCACTGTGCCCCACCAGCCCGATGCGGTCCGCCGCGATCTCGGGCCGCCGGGCCAGATACTGCACGGCCGCGTGGGCGTCGGTGGCGAAATCGGCCGACGTGGCCGTGGCGAACGAGCCTTCGGACTCGCCGACGCCGCGGTCGTCGAAGCGCAGCACGGCGATGCCCCTGCGGGTGAAGTGGTCAGCGATGACCAGGAAGGGCTTGTGGCCCAGTAGCGTCTCGTCACGGTCCTGCGGACCGGAGCCGCTGATCAGCACCACCGCGGGGAACGGCCCTTCCCCCTCGGGCAGCGTGAGCGTACCCGCCAGTTCGATGCCGGCGAAGTCGTTCGCGAAGCGCACGTCCTCGACGCGGTAGGGGAACGGCGGGCGAGGTTCCTGCGGCCGGGCAGGCTTCTCGGGCTCGCCGCGCGTCAGCGTGAGCGGAAGTTCGTTCGGGCCCTGTGACCACACGCCCTCGATGGCACTCCCGTCCTCGCTGAAGCCGCCTTCGAAGCGGCCGCTGATGGCCGCCACCTCGATCACCAACCGGTCTCCCTCGAGGCGCGTGGCAGAGGTGGGGATGCCCATCGCCCCCTGCGCCGGAGAGTCCATGGTGGTGGTGAGTGAGCCGTCGGCTCCTCGGGTGATGTGGAAGACGAGCGGCAGCTCCACCCCGCCCACG
>RFGQ01000712.1 GCA_003695865.1 Gemmatimonadota bacterium
GCGCTGGACCCACGCATAGCGGGTGCCGTCGGGGGTCCAGCGCACGAACGGTAGACCGTCGGGCGCCAGCTCGGTCGAGGCGAAGATGCGCTCCACGGTGAGCTGCTGGGCGGCCGCGGGCACCGCCCCGGCGGGCGTCAGCAGACACGCGAGCGCGAGAAGCGGGAAGACGGAACGACGAAGCTGCATGGGTCCGGCTCTGGTCTCGAGGAGGGTCCCGGCACCCGGGGCCCGAAGCTACGAACGACGAAAAATGCCCCGTAGGGCGGGCGCGGGAAAGAACCCCCGCGGGCCGCGCGGAACGCCTCGCCCCCCGTCGGGGATAGAGTCCCTCCGGGCGGGGCGCGGTTCCGCACCCGCGTCGACCGCGGGACCGGCCGCGCGGGGAGCATGAGGAGGCGCGCGTGTACGCACGCTGTCTGGTCTGCAACACGACGTTCGAGCGCAACGAAGAGCTCGAGTTCTTCCCCCACGGGCGGCGCGTCGCGTACGACCCGAATCGGGGTCGTTTGTGGACCGTATGCCGGGCGTGCCGACGCTGGTCGCTGGCGCCCATCGAGGAGCGCTGGGAGGCGCTCGACGAACTCGAGAAGGCCGTGCGCGACCGTGGGCGCGTGCTCTCGT
The DNA here is from genome assembly GCA_003695865.1 of Gemmatimonadota bacterium. Taxonomy (GTDB): domain Bacteria; phylum Gemmatimonadota; class Gemmatimonadetes; order Longimicrobiales; family Gaopeijiaceae; genus J028. The sequence goes on from RFGQ01000712.1 coordinate 625, forward strand.
CGACCGACAACGTGGCCCTCATCCGCGTGGGACACCTCGAGGTCGTGCGCGTCGGTCCCGCGAATCGGGCCGAGGAGGCCTGGTGGCGTTACGGCAACGAGCTGGTGAGGCAGCGGCAGTCCTACCGCAAGCTCGCGCTGGTAGGGACGCTCACCACCGGTGCGGTCATCGCCGGCGGTTGGGTGACGGGAGGGATCTCCTGGCTGGGGGCCTGGATGCTCTGGGAGCATCTGCCCGACGGCGTGACCCGCTTCGGCCGCTGGCTCCGCTTCGGCGGGACGGCCTGGAGAGGCGAGCGGGCCTGCGCGAAGTGCGGCTATGTGTTCCGGAGGTTGGAGTTTTCCGAACGCCGGCGGGTGATCCTCGCCGCGGCGCAGGACGAGGGCGCGGCGGTGGAGGTGCGCGCCCCCTGCCCCGTCTGCGGTACATGGCACGAGGGCGGGCTGGCCCTGCGGGGTGAAGCCGGCGAGGCCACGGCGCGGCGCCTGCTCGCCTACCAGCACTTCGCGGGCGCCTCGGAGCGGCGCGTGCGTTCCGCGGCCCGGCTGATCGAA
>RFGQ01000713.1 GCA_003695865.1 Gemmatimonadota bacterium
GACCTGTTCGGGGTCGCGTCGGCGGTGGAGGCGGCCCAGGCGATCCGGCCGGGTGTGTCGGTGCCCGAGCTGGCGCTGCCGCTCGCGCGCCACTACTTCGCCAACGGAGAGCAGGGCAAGTCGTTGCCGCTCTACCAGGCCGCGCTCGCCGCCGCCCCCGACACGGTCCCCGAGATCGTCTACGAGGTGGCGCAGGCCTACGACGACGTGGGCGACTGCCGGCGCGCGCTCGTGCACTACGAGCGCTACCGCTCGATGCTGAGGCGCTGGCAGCGCGGCGAGGTGAACTGGAAGATCGGCAACTGCTCGCTGCAGCTGGCGCGCGAGCTGCGCGACGAGCGGGCGTACGAGGAAGCGCTCGTCCACGTCGACCGCATGATCGAGCTGGGCGAGCCCCGCAATCTGCTGGCCCAGGCCTGGTTCGAGCGCGGGGAGCTGCTGTCGGCGCTCGGACGCTGCGACGAGGCCATGGAAGCCTTCGGCCGCGTGCGCGAGGTGAGCCAGGCGGAGAGCAACCCGCTCGTCGAGCGCGCGCAGTGGCGCTACGACGAACTCCGCTTCGTGGCGCCCTCGGGCGGCGTGCTGGTCGCCGGCGGCTGCTGAGGCGCCACGCCCGTGCAGATTCCCCTGCTCGATCTGAGTGCCCAGTACGCGGCCATCCGTGAGGCCGTGGACGAGGCCGTCGCCCGGGTCGTCGCGTCGCAGCGCTTCGTGCTCGGCGAAGAGGTCGAGGCCCTCGAGGCGGCGTTGGCCGAGCGCATCGGTGTGCGCCACGCCATCGGCTGCTCCAGCGGCACGGACGCGCTGTGGCTCATTCTGAAGGCGCTGGACCTCGGCGCCGACGACGAGGTGATCGTGCCGGCGTTCACCTTCTTCGCGACGGCGGGCGCGGTGTGGAACGCGGGGCTGCGGCCGGTCTTCTGCGACGTGGATCCGGCCACCTTCAACGTGACGGTCGAGACGCTCGAGCGGGCGGCCGGCCCCCGCACGCGCGCGGTCATCGCCGTGCACCTGTTCGGTCAGATGGCACCCATGGAAGACGTCGTGGCGTGGGCGCGGGAACGCGGGGTGGCGGTGATCGAAGACGCCGCTCAGGCGATCGACGCCGAGCGCACGCCGGCCGGCGGAGGGGCGCCCCTGCGTGCCGGCGCCGCCGGGGACGCCGGCGCGTTCAGCTTCTTCCCCACCAAGAACCTGGGCGGCTTCGGGGACGGGGGTCTCGTGACGACCGACGACGACGTGCTGGCGGAGCGGGTGCGCAAGCTGCGCGTGCATGGGGGGAAGCAGATGTACCACCACGAGATGGTGGGCACGAACGCCCGTCTGGATGCGCTCCAGGCGGCGGTGCTGCGGGCCAAACTGCCCCACCTCGACGCCTGGACCGCCGCCCGGCGGGCACACGCGGCGATCTACGACCGGGCCCTCGCCGACGTGCCCGAGGTTCTCCCGCCCGCGGTGCTGCCGGGAAACACGCACGTCTACAACCAGTACACGCTGCGCGCACGGCGCCGCGACGAGCTGCGCACGGCGCTCGAGGCCGCCGGCATCGGCACCGGCGTCTACTACCCGGCGCCGCTCCACCTGCAGCCCTGCTTCGCTGCGCTCGGGCAGGGCCGGGGATCGTTGCCGGCGGCCGAGGCCCTGTGCGCCGAGGTGCTGAGCCTGCCCGTCTACCCCGAACTGGGCGGTGGGCGTGCGGAGCGGGTGGCCGAGGCGATTCGAGCCTTCTACGGCTGACGGGGTCCGCCGCTGCCCGGCGGGCGCCGGCCTTCCGGGGCCCGCTTCCGCGGCCCCGTCGGGAACCTGACGACCCCCGTCGGCGTCCTACGTGCGTTCCCGCGCACCGGCGCAGGGGCGGGCCCCGTATCTCGGCGCCGTCCGCCGTTGCCTAACGCCCGGGATATGGCGAGCGTTAGGGCTGCCTTACACACCGAACACGCCTCGACGACGATAGGGATTGCATGGGACGACGCAGGGCGCTGCGAACGCTGCTGACGCTGCTTCCCGTCGGGCTTTTCGCCCTGGGATGCGGCGGCGGTGTGCCGTTCCAGGGACTGGCCGCCGACGAGATCTACAACCTCGGCGTCCAGGCGGTGGAGCGGGGCGACTGGGGCGAGGCGATCAAGACGCTCGAGCGCGCGCTCGTCACGCCCGGGCTCACCCGCCCGGCGCAGGCCCGGGTGCTGCTGGCGCGCGCGTACTTCGAAGAGGAGCGCTACATCGAGGCGCGGGCGGAGTACCAGCGCGTGCTCGACCGCCACTCCACCGACGCGGCCGCGGTGATCGAGGCCAGCCTGGGCGTGTGCCGCTCGGCCGCTGCGCTCACGCTGGAGCCCACGAGGGACCAGACGCAGACCCGTTCGGCCGAGGCCGTCTGCGGGCAGGTGGCCCGGCAGTTCGCGGGCACGCCGGCCGGGCTCGAGGCCGAGCGCCTGCGCCAGGAGATGTACGACAAGCTCGCCGAGGCGGACTACCTGGTGGGCCTGCACTACTTCAAGCGCGAGGCTTACATCCCCGCGACGGAATATTTCGAAGCCGTCGTGGAGGATCATCCCGAGTCGAAGTGGGTCCCCTGGGCCCTCTACCAGCTCTGGCGCTCCTTCTCGCGCGTGGGCTTCGAGAGCGACGCGAAGCAGGCGAAGGATCGACTGCTCGCCGAGTTCCCCGACTCCGAGCCGGCGCGCCGGGTCGCCGAAGGGAACGCAGGAGGCTGATACGCGCGCCGTCGGGCTGTTGGGGGGGACCTTCGATCCGCCGCACGTCGGACACGTGCGCGTAGCGGCGGCGGCTCGAGAAGCGTTGGGCCTGGAGCAAGTGAGGTTCGTTCCCGCGTCGGTGCCGCCGGGAAAGGAAGACCGACGGCTGACGCCGGGTGCGTTGCGCCTCGAGATGGTGGAGGCGGCCGTCGCAGGTGTGGACGGGCTGGCGGCCGACGACATCGAGTTGCGGCGAGGCGGCGTGAGCTACACGGTCGACACGCTGCGCGCGCTGCGCGAGGCCGAGCCCGACGTGGACTGGCATCTGCTCGTCGGCGTCGACCAGTTCGCGTCGTTCGGCCGTTGGAAGGAGCCGGCCGAGATCGCCCGCCTGGCGCGCCTGTGTGTGCTGGACCGGGGAGGGAGGGGGGCGGGGAGCGTCGATCCGGGCGTGGAAGTGCCGTACCGGCGAGTCGAGGTGCCGCGGATCGACGTGTCGTCGACCGAGGTGCGCCGCCGCGCGCGCGCAGGCCTGCCGTTGGCGGGGCTCGTGCCGCCCGCCGTCGAGCGGATCATCGAACGGGAAGGACTGTACTGCGAGGGCCGGGATTGACCCGGCCGTAAACGAGGACCACGAGCGCGTCTCCGCCTGCCGGACCCCCGGCCGGCGCCGCGCCTGAAGAGAGAGGCACAGGCCGCCGGAACCATGCTCAAGGCCGCCGTCAAGAAGCTGCTGGGATCCCGTCACAAGCGGGAAGTGAAGAAGCTCCAGCCCGTCATCGCCGAGATCAACGAGATCTACGAGGAACTCAAGGACCTCTCCGACGACCGGCTGCGCGCGAAGACCGACGAGTTCCGCGCCCGCATTCGCGAGCGCACCGCATCCCTCGAGGAACGCATCGACGCGCTCCGTGAAGAGAAGCGGCACTCGGGCGATCCCGATCACCGCGAGGCGCTCCAACAGGAGATCGCCGGGCTCGAAGAAGAGCTGCTCGAGACGATCGAAGACACGCTCGACGAGCTGCTCCCCGAGGCGTACGCCACGGTGAAGGCGGCCTGCAAGCGACTGGTCGGCACCGAGGTCCAGGTGATGGGGCAGAAGCTCACGTGGGACATGGTGCCCTACGATGTGCAGCTCGTCGGCGCGATCGCGCTTCACCAGGGCAAGGTGGCCGAGATGGCCACAGGCGAAGGCAAGACGCTCGTCGCGACGATGCCCCTCTACCTCAACGCCCTGGCGGGGCGGGGCGCGCACCTGGTCACCGTGAACTCGTACCTGGCCCAGCGCGACGCCCAGTGGATGGGCCACGTCTACGGGTTTCTGGGGCTCACCGTCGATTGCATCGACAAGTACGAGCCGCACTCGCCTGAGCGGAAGGCGGCCTACCAGGCCGACATCACCTACGGCACGAACAACGAGTTCGGCTTCGATTACCTGCGTGACAACATGGTGCACGCGCTCGACCAGCGTGTGCAGCGCGGTCACGCGTATGCCATCATCGACGAGGTCGACTCGATCCTCATCGACGAGGCGCGCACGCCGCTGATCATCTCGGGGCCTGTGGGGCGCGACACGTCCACGCCCTACAAGCAGTTCGCCCCGCTCGTCGCCAGCCTCTACCGCAAGCAGATGCGGGTCGTGAACGAACTCATCGCCGAGGCCGAGAAGGACCTCGAGGAGGGGAACGAGTTCGAGGCCGGTGAGAAGCTGCTCGCCGCCAAGCGCGGCGCGCCCCGCAACCGCCGGCTGCTCAAGCTGTTCGCCGACGAACCGGCGCTGCAGAAGCTCGTGCTGAAGGTCGAGGCCGACTACATGCGCGAGAAGCGCCTGCACGAGATCGACGAGCTGCTCTACTACGCGATGGACGAGAAGGGGCACAACGTGCACCTCTCGGACCGCGGCCTCGACGAGCTGAGCCCGAACGACCCGGACGCGTTCGTCGTGCCCGACCTGTCGGAGGCGATGGGCCGGCTGGAAGAGGACGAGACCCTGTCGGTGGACCAGCGGCGCGCCCGCATCCAGGAGCTCGAGGCCGAGTACGCGGCCAAGAGCGAGAAGATCCACGTCCTGCACCAGCTCCTCAAGGCGTACACGCTCTTCCAGAAGGACGAGCAGTACATCATCGGTGAGGACGGCTCGATCGTGATCGTCGACGAGTTCACCGGCCGCCAGATGCCGGGCCGCCGGTGGAGCGACGGACTGCACCAGGCCGTGGAGGCGAAGGAGGGCGTGCAGGTGCAGGGCGAGACGCAGACGCTCGCCACGATCACGATCCAGAACTACTTCCGCATGTACGACAAGCTGGCCGGGATGACCGGTACGGCCGAGACGGAAGAGAACGAGTTCCACCAGATCTACGGGCTCGACGTGCTGGTCATCCCGACCAACCGCCCGGTGATCCGGGAGGACCGCGACGACCTCATCTTCCGCACCAAGCGCGAGAAGTACGCGGCCCTCATGGACGAGATCGAGCGCCTGCACCGGATGGAACTGCCGGTGCTGGTGGGCACGACGAACGTCGAGATCTCGGAGACGCTGTCGCGCATGCTGAAGCGGCGCGGGATCCCGCACAACGTGCTCAACGCGAAGCAGCACAAGCGCGAGTCCGAGATCGTGGCCGAAGCGGGCGTGGCCGGAGCGGTCACGATCGCCACGAACATGGCCGGGCGCGGTACCGACATCAAACTCGGACCAGGCGTGACCGACGCGCGCACGGTCGACTGGGCCCGCGCGCGCGGACTCGACCTGTCGGAGCTGGCGCCGGTCGACCCGACCCGCGAGCAGGACTACAGCGACAAGCCGGGCGACTACGTGATCGAAGTGGGCGGCCTGCACATCCTCGGCTCCGAGCGGCACGAGTCACGCCGCATCGACCGGCAGCTCCGCGGGCGCGCCGGGCGTCAGGGAGACCCCGGGGCCTCGCAGTTCTTCATCTCCGTCGAAGACGACCTCATGCGGCTGTTCGTGGGCGACCGCCTGGCGAACGCCATGGACCGGTTGGGCGCGCAGGAGGGCGAGGTGATCACGCACCCGCTCGTCACGCGCTCGATCGAGACGGCGCAGAAGCGCGTCGAGGCCAACAACTTCGAGGCCCGCAAGCGCCTGCTGGACTACGACGACGTGATGAACCAGCAGCGCGAGGTGATCTACGACCTGCGTCTCTTCGCGCTGGAGGGCGGGGAGGACCTGAAGGGCGAGATCTGGGACATGATCCGCCTCACGGCGCAGCGGGCCATCGACGAATACCTCGACGGTCATCCGGTGGACTGGGACCTGGCCGGGCTCAAGCGCCACCTTCAGCTCGAGTTCTTCACCCACGCCGAGGGGTTGCCGAGCGAGAACGACGAGGAGCACGAGTTCGAGCGCCACGAGGTGGAGCGACTCGTCATGGACGCGCTCCAGGAGTCGTTCCGGCGCAAGGTGGAGTCGTTCGGCGAGCACGCCGAGGGTGTGCTGAGCTGGATCATGCTCGGCACGATCGACAGCAAGTGGAAGGACCACCTCTACGACCTGGACCACCTCAAGGCGTCGATCGGATTCCGCGGCTGGGGCCAGAAGGACCCGCTCATCGAGTACAAGCGCGAGGCCTACGAGATGTTCGTGGACCTGATGGGCGACCTGCGGCGCACGGTGGCCACCACCGTCTTCCGCGCCCAGGTGGGGCCGGCCCCGCAGCGGCGGGTCGCCCAGCCCACCCGGCTGCAGTACTCCGGGCCGTCGGACGCGCCGGGCGGCGGCGCCCTGCAGGAGGCGGCGCGCCGGAGGGGCGCTCGCCCGGCGCCGGCCGCCGACGGTGCGCAGGTCGACGACCTGGGCATCGCCGCGAGGGCGGCCCGGCCGGTGGGGGTCACGGGCGCGCCGGCGCCCCACGACACCCGTCAGCTCATCACGAACCGCGGGGAGGGGGGCGCGGCGAGCCGCACGCCCGTGGCGGCCGAGAAGGAGCCCGGCCGCAACGATCCCTGCCCCTGCGGGAGCGGCAAGAAGTACAAGAAGTGCCACGGGCGCGGCGCCTGAGCTGAGCGACCGCCCGCACGTGCGGCGGCGGGCCGGCCCGCACCCCCATGGAGGCGCCCCGCCC
>RFGQ01000714.1 GCA_003695865.1 Gemmatimonadota bacterium
GGCCGAGGGACGCCAGGAAGGCGGCGAGTGCGCCGAGCGCGACCACGAGCGCCATGGTGAACCGCCGCGTGGCGATCGAATCGCGCAGGCGTTCACGCATGGTCGAGAGGCTGAGCACCATGTCCGGCTCGGCGCTCCGCAGCGCGGTCCGGAGCGCCGTGAGCGCCGCCGGCGGCGGCGCACTGCTGCGCACCACCACGTTTGCCCGCCGTGCGAGGCCGTCGAACGGCACGTAGAACTGGAGCCGGGTCGGATCGTCGTCCAGACCCTGCTGCAGCACGTCGCCCACCACGCCCACCACCTCGCCCCAGGGCTCGTTCTCGCTGAACCGCAGACGCCCGCCGACCGCGCCGCCTTCGGGCCACAGCTCCCGGGCCGCCGAAGCACCGACCACGTAGACGGGCTCCTCGACATCAAGGTCCTCGGGCCGGAAGCCTCGCCCCTCGAGGATCGGGATGCCGAGGGCCTCGAAGTATCCCGGCGCCGCGCCGTTGCCGGAGAACGGCTGCCCCCGCCGCTGGGGGGCAAGAGAGGCGGCCCGCGTCCTCAGCGCAGGTGACAGACGCGGCAGAGGCGGCTTCGGTCGTTGGCGATGCGCAGGAAGGCGGGCTCGTGCGAGGCGCCGTGTGGATCGTGGCAGGTCGCGCACTCGATGGTGGGCCCCTCGGGGCGTTCGAAGAGCTTGAGCCCCGCCGTGCGCACTTCGGCCGCGGGCCGGAGGCCGGCGTCCGCCGACGGGTCGTAGGCGGTCGACACCGGATGGTCGTCGCGGAGGTCGGTGCCGAGGTTGCGGAAGCCGTGCACGGCGACGGCGCCGCTCGTGGTTCCGTCGTGGCAGGCCAGGCAGGCGCGCGATTCAGGGTAGAGGAAGCCGGAGCCCGCCCGGGTGCGGTAGGCGCGAGCAGCCGGCACGGCCACGGCCGACGTGGGCGCCGCCGCGTCGCCGGCGCCGGGGGCCACGTGGCAGAACCGACAGGTCTCGTCGAAGACCGCGCCGCTTCCACGGCCACCGTCGGGCGCCCTCGCGAAGTCGTGCAGGGTACCGTGGACGGCCTCGTACTGGACGGCCGCGCCTGCGGGGCCGGCGGTGGCCGCTACGACGAGGAGGGCGACGAGGAGCGGGGTGGGTGCGAAGGGATGCGGGGCCCGCCGGCTCACGGGCCGGCGCGCGCACGAGTGGGTGTTCATGTACTGCGGTCCCCCCTGCCTGCCGGTCCTGCGTGCCCCTGGGGAAGGATCGGCACGGCGGCCGCCGCTCTTGAGCGATCGGGGCCGTCCGGCTAGGGAGGATCGTCGGGCGCGGGCGGCACAACCAGCACCTGGAAGCGGATCCGCCACACGTCGCCGTTCTCCTGCACGAAGACGGTGAGGTGATAGCCGCTCACGACCCGGGTGCGGCCGTCGGGGGATCGGTGCCTGAACGTGAGAGCCCCCGAGGCCGCGGCCATCCTGCCCGACGCGTCGATGCGCTCCAGGCGGAGCTCCACCGTGCCGAGGCGCTTCGGCGCGTCGGCGAGCAGGGCGCCGACGGCGTCGCGGCCCACCGCCCGGCTGCCGTCGGGCAGCCGCAGTTCGGCGTCCTCTACGTAAAGCCTCGCAGCCGCGTCCCCATCGCTCCGGTCCCATGCCTCACGCCAGTCCGACGTCGTCAGATGGAGGCCCTGCGTGACGAGTGCGTAGTACCGGTCGCGCTCGCTCATGCGTCCCCGCCGGTTCATGCCGGGCACGCCGACCTGCGTGGCGGCGGCGGGGGCCGCGGCACCATCGAGTGCAGCCCACAGCGCGATCAGCATCAGCGCCCGGGCGGACCTCGCGCGCCCGTATCGTGCGATCACGTTCATCCGCTCCTCCCTGGTCCCCTCCCTCCGCAACCGCCGAGGCGGCGCCGCCGTCGCGGGGCTGCGGACGCGCTCGCGCGCCGCGCGACCGTTCCCCATCATAGACGGTCGTATGCCGTTTCGCGATTTCCCGTTTCCGGCCGCGCACGCGCCGGCCGGTGTCCTCTTCGATCCGACGGAGCCAGCGAGCCGTGTCTGAAGAAACGATCTTCCTGCGCATCGTGCGGGGCGAGATTCCCGCCGACATCGTCTATCAGGACGACCTGGTCACCGCGTTTCGAGATATCCAGCCCCAGGCGCCCGTACACATTCTGATCGTGCCCAACGAGCCGGTGCCCACCGCCGCAGAGGTGGAGCCGTCTCACGAGCCGGCCCTGGGCCGCATGTTCACCGTCGCGCGCCGGCTCGCCGAGCAGGAAGGCATCGCAGAAGACGGCTTCCGCCTGATCGTGAACTGCCGCGAACACGGAGGGCAGGAAGTGGCGCACCTGCACATGCATCTGCTGGGCGGCCGCCCGCTCGGCCCCATGCTCTCGCGGCGGGCCTGAAGGCCCGCGGCCGCCGGCGCCCGGGCCGGCGCTTCCACCGTGGGGCGTCCGGTCCCGCCGGGTGTCCCCCTCGCGGAGCCTGGATGCGGCCGCCTTGCCCGCGGCCCATCCTGAGCCGATCTTGCTGCCTTTCATCCAACAGGGGAGCGTGATGGAACAGTTCGAGAGCCTCGTCAGTGCCGTGCGGAGCTTCGTGTGGGAGTGGGGCATTCCCACCTCGGGGCCCGACATCCCGCTGGTGGTGCTCGCGCTGATCGGCGCGGGCGCGTTCCTGACCCTGCGTCTCGGATTCGTTCAGATCCGCCGCTTCGGGCACGGCGTCGCGGTCGCGACGGGCCGCTACGACGACCCGAACGACCCGGGCGACGTGTCGCACTTCCAGGCGCTCACGACCGCCCTTTCGGCGACGGTGGGCATCGGCAACATCGCCGGCGTGGCGATCGCCATCCACTGGGGCGGACCCGGCGCGCTGTTCTGGATGTGGGTGACGGCCGCGCTGGGCATGGCCACCAAGTACACCGAGGTGACGCTCGCGCAGCACTACCGCTCGGTGCACGAGGGCGGCTCGGCGCTGGCGGGCACGGTGTCGGGTGGGCCGATGTACTACATCGAGCGCGGGCTCGGGCCCAACTGGCGCTGGATGGCCATGTTCTTCGCCATCGCGCTGGGCTTCACGGCGTTCCTCACCGGCAACGCCATCCAGGCCAACACGGTCGCCGACACCATCGAGACCAGCTTCGGCCTCAGCCCCTGGATCACGGGCGCGATCACGGTCACGGTCGTGGCGGCCGTGGTCCTCGGCGGCATCACGCGCATCGGCCGCATCACGGGGATCCTCGCCCCCCTCATGGCGGCGCTGTACGTGTTCGGGGCGCTGGTCATCCTGGCCATGAACCTCGGGCACGTGGCGCCCAGCATCGCCCTGATCTTCCAGGAAGCGTTCAACCCCTCGGCCGGGGTCGCGGGGACGGGTATCGGCGCCATCCTCACCACGATGATGTGGGGCGTGAACCGCGGGCTGTTCTCGAACGAGGCCGGCCAGGGCTCGGCGCCCATCGCGCACGCCGCGGCCAAGACCGACGAGCCCGTCTCGGAGGGCGTGGTGGCGCTGCTCGAGCCGTTCATCGACACGATCGTGATCGTGACCATGACGGCGCTCGTGATCATCATCACCGGGGTGAACGCCGAGCGCATCCCGACCGAGGTCACGCTCTCGGGCGGCGACCTCACCTGGGTCGCCGGCGACGACGAGACCGGCTACACGTCGGCGTCGGCGCCCGACGAACTGCGCGTCACCGACGGCCTGCAGGACACGTCGGGCACCCACCTGGGGTGGCACGACGTTCCGGTGGAGCGCCTGTACGTGGACGAGGCGATGAGCCAGCCCTTCACGGGCACGGTCTATCCCGGCCGCGGCGAGGCGGTGAGTGCGGCCGGGCAGACGTACACGTCGCTCTGGGGTCCGGCCGCCGAGTCGGGCGCGCCGCTCACGATGCTGGCCTTCGAGCGGGGCCTCGGGCCGCTCGGGAGCTGGGGTCACTACATCGTGATCATCTCGGTCTTCCTGTTCGGGATCTCGACCGCGATCTCGTGGAGCTACTACGGGGACCGCTGCGCGAACTATCTCTTCGGCGAAGGCGCGATCCTGCCC
>RFGQ01000715.1 GCA_003695865.1 Gemmatimonadota bacterium
CATCGAGCTGGCCGAGACGCGCCGCGATTCGGTCATGGCCAACGCGCGCGGCCGGCTCGTGGAGCTGGCCGACATGCTGGGCATTCGCGTGGTGCGGCCTCGCGAAGGCGAGACCCCCGCGCAGGCGCTCGACCGGCGCGTCATGGAGGTGCTGCGCGACATCGTGGCCAGCCGGATGAACGTGATCGCGCTCGCCTCGGTCACCGGAGACCTACGCGAGCGCTTCGACGCGAGGGTCTTCCAGGCCGGCATCCAGCGTGCGGTCGAGCGGGTGCAGGAGCTGCGCGGTCCGCCCGCTCCCGTGCCCGACCCGGCCGCGACGGGTGAGCCCGACCCGGTCGACGCGGCGCTGCCGCCCGGCGGAGCGGCTCCGCCCGACTCGGCGGGCGGGCTCTGAGCCGTTCGGAACTCCCCCCGCGGCGCTGGTTAACACCGTGCGGACGCCGCTCCGGCCAGGGGCCGGGGCGGCGCGCGCACCCCTACGACGAAGGCTGAAGATTCGCGAATGACCCGACGCGCGCGCACCGCTTCGACGCTCGCCCTCGCGCTGGCCGCAACCCTCGGCGCTCCGTTCCTCGGCGCCGCGGGCGTTTTCGCCGTGCCCGGTTCCACGGCCGCCGCACAGGTGGTCGAAGAGGTCTGGGCCGTGGTCAACGACTCGGTGATCCTCAAGACCGAGGTCGACCAGGAGTACTTCCGCACGCTGGCCCAGCTCGGCGTGCGCCGCCGCCCCACGCCCGAGGAGGAGGCCCAGCTCAAGCGGCAGGTGCTCGAGCAGCTCATCAACCAGCAGCTCGTCATCCAGGACGCCGCGCGTGACACGACCCTGCGCGTGGACCCCGAAGAGCTCGAAGCGCGTGTGCAGGCCGAGGTCGACGCGCAGGTGCGGCAGTTCGGCACGCTGAGCCGCTTCCAGGAGGCGCTGTCCGAGACCGGCCAGACGCTCGCCACGTTCCGTGAGCAGCAGCGCGAGGCGATCCGGCGGCAGATTCTCATGCAGCGCTATATCGCCAAGCGTGGCGAGGACGCGCGCCGCATCGCCATCACCGACGAGGAGCTGCAGGCGTACTTCGAGCGCAACAAGGCGCGCATCCCGCGCCGGCCCGCCACGGTCCGCTTCGAACATGTGATCCTCAGGCCCGAGCCGACCGATTCGGCGAAAGCGGCCGCGCTGGCGCTCGCGCGGCAGATCCGCGACCGCGCGCGTGACGGCGAGGACTTCGCCACGCTCGCCCAGCGCTACTCGGCCGACCCGGGCACCAAGGACGAGGGCGGCCTGCTCGGTTGGGTGCGCGAGGGCGGCGGGCTGACCGAGAAGTTCGAAGACGCCGTCTTCCGGCTGCGCCCCGGCGTGGTGAGCGATCCGGTCGAGACCGAATTCGGCTACCACGTCATCCTGGTCGAGCGCGTGCGCGGCGGAGAGCGGCGCGTGCGCCACGTGCTGGTGCGCTGGGAGCTCGGCGAGGACGACATCGACCGCAACGTGGAGCGCGCCAACGCACTGCTCGAGCGCGCCCGCGCCGGCGAGGCGCTGGCCGATCTGGGTACGCCCGATCCGCCCGACACGCTCGAGGTGGCCGTCAACCAGCTCGCTCGCCTTTCGCCCTTCTACGCGCGGGCGCTGCAGGACGCCACCCCCGGCGCCGTACTGGGTCCCCTCGAGCTGCCCGCGGCGGGCGAGCACGCGCTCACTCTCGTCCACGTGCTCGAGGTCAAGCCCGGCGGCGAGGCGAGCATCGAGGACGTGCGCGACCGGCTCGAAGAGAACCTGCGCCAGGAGAAGCTCGTCGAGCGGGTCGTGCAGGGGCTGCGCGACCAGGCCTACATCGAGGTCCGGGTGGACGGCGGCGGCACTACGGGAGGCGGCTGAGGCGGCCGTGGACGCGGTGCGTGTGGCCCTCACCCTGGGCGACCCCCGGGGCGTCGGGCCCGAGGTGGCCTTCGAGGCCCTCCGGCGCCTTCCGGACCTGGAGTCCGGAGTGGCGCCGGTTCTCGTTGGGCCCGAAGCGTTCGCCGACGCCGCGCGCGCCGCGGCGGGACCGTCGGCCCGCTGGGAGGGCGTGGAGGGCGGACCCGACGACGAGGCCGCCGCGGGGCGCGCCGCCGGGGCGGCCATCGAGCGCGCGGCCGCGCTCGCCCTCGCCG
>RFGQ01000716.1 GCA_003695865.1 Gemmatimonadota bacterium
ACCCGCGCCTCCGCCCGGTCCGGGCACGCCCTTCTTCACCACCGCATTTCAGTTCACGGTTCCCGGTGACACCCTGCGGGCCGACACCACCTTCTTCCGCCCGTTCCGCTTCTCGACGGTCCTCCCCGGTGACCTTCCCCGGACGAGCGGCGCGCAACTCCAGGTGACCGTACGGGCGGCGAACGACCCCGGCCGCACCTGCAACGGAGATCCCCTGGACGCCGACTGCGCCGGGCTCGCGATCATCCCCGGAGTGCAGACGCTCAACTGGGTCGATCTGCCGCTGGCCGCGAGCGCTCAGCGACTCCACCTGCGCGCCGACATGAGCCTCCAACCGGCGGCCGAAGGCTTCACCTGACCGCTCTTCTCAGTGACCGGTCCGGGTCACACGTGGAGCGCCACGCTCACCGTCGACCTCGCGCCCGGCGCCACCCTCTCGGGCGTGGTCTCGCTGTTCAACGTCGATCCGCCCGACGAACGGGTCGAGGTCGAGGTGCGGCTGGTTCCGGGCGTGTCGGGTGCAGCCGCGGCGGAGGCGAGGGCGCGGGAGGCGGGCTGCTGAGGGGAGCGGGACGGGCGCGACGCCCCGCACGCACCGCTCACTTCCGACGCCCCTCACGCATCGCCCGCCTCCCCATCCCCCGACAGTAGCTCCTCCCCAGAACTGTCACACCCTCCCTGTATGATGTTGCGGTGACTCACGGTCACCGCCTCGCTGAACCATCCCCACGCCCGCTCGACATCGGGGGCCCGAACGGATTGCACGGAGGGTACATATGGCCAGAACCCTACAGCGCATGCGGACCTGCAGGTCCTGCGGAGTCCCGACGCTCCACGTCTACGACCAGCCGAGCCACCTGCTGCACTTCTTCCTGTCGCTCCTCACTCTGGGTCTGTGGCTGCCGATCTGGCTGCTGGTGTCCGTCGTGCGCCGACCGCCCGCGTGCACGCGTTGCGGAAAGAAGGTGGGCTCCTTCGAGCTCTGGTAACCCCCACCATCGCTCCCGGGAGTCCTTACCCCCGCACCTGACCCTCACCTTCGACGACGAAGCGCACGGCGGTGAGCTCGCGCGCGCCCATGGGGCCGTAGGCGTGCAGCTTCGAGGTGCTGATGCCGATCTCGGCCCCCAGCCCCAGTTCGCCGCCGTCGGCGAACCGGGTGCTGGCGTTCACCACGACGGTCGAGGCGTCGACGCCGTCGACGAACGCACGCGCCACGGCGGGGTCGCGGGCGAGCACGGCCTCGGTATGTCGCGACCCGTGGCGGGCGATGTGCTCGACGGCCCCCTCCACCCCCGACACGACGCGCACGGCCAGCACGAGGTCGAGGTATTCGGCGTCCCAGTCGGCTTCGCTCGCCGGCGCCACGTCCTCGCCCAGGAGGGCGCGAGTCTCCTCGCAGCCGCGCAGCTCCACA
>RFGQ01000717.1 GCA_003695865.1 Gemmatimonadota bacterium
CCCCCACACCGCCCCGCTCCCGCGTTATCTTTCGCGCTCCGAATCCGAAAACCGACCCGCGCTCCGCAGAGGGCCCGCATGGCCGCCAAACCCCGCGTTTCGGGCGCCAGCCTGCGCCACGCGTTCCACGAGATCATCTGGCCGCGCCGTCGCCTGATCGCGATCGGGCTCGTCCTGATCCTGCTCAACCGGCTGGCCGGGCTCGTCCTGCCCGCGTCGACCCGCTACCTGATCGACGTCGTCCTCGCCGAGGGCAACCGCACGCTGCTTCTGGAGCTGCTCGGGCTGCTCGCAGGCGCCATCGTGGTGCAGGCCGCGACCGGCTACCAGCTCACGCGCATGCTCAGCGTCGAGGCCCAGCACCTGATCGCGAACCTGCGCGCCCAGGTGCAGCGGCACGTGCTCGCGCTGCCCGTGTCGCGCTTCGACAACACCAAGTCGGGCGAGCTCGTCTCGCGCATCATGGACGACGTGGAGGGCGTGCGGAACCTGGTGGGCACCGGTCTGGTGCAGCTCGTGGGAGGCGCGGTCACGGCGATCGTCGCCTTCGCATTTCTCGTGCGCCTCAACGTGGTCATGACGCTGCTCGCCCTCGTGCCGCTCGCGGGCTTCGCCTTCGTCTCGGCGCGGGCGTTCGCCACGTTGCGGCCTGCGTTCCGCGAGCGGGGAAGGATCCGCGCCGAGGTGACCGGCCGCCTCACCGAGGCGCTCGGCGGCATTCGCGTGATCAAGGGCTTCCACGCGGTCGAGAAGGAGGCCGAGGTCTTCGAGCAGGGCGTGATGCGCATCTTCGACAACGTGCGCACCACGCTCACCACCTCGAGCGCCGTGACCAGCCTGGGCACGTTCTTCGTGGGGCTGGCCAGCGTGCTCATCATGGGCTACGGCGGGCACCTCATCCTGGAGGGGCGCCTCACCGTCGGCGAGCTGTTCTCGTTCACGCTCTTCCTCGGGTTCATGATCGCGCCGATCATCCAGATCGCGAACATCGGCACCCAGCTCACCGAGGCCTTCGCCGGCCTCGACCGCACGGCCGATCTGCTCGCGTGGCCCACCGAAGAGGACGACCCCGAGCGCACCGTCGACATGCCCCCGGTCGAGGGGCACGTGCGCTTCGAGGACGTGTGGTTCAGCTACGAGCCCGACAAGCCGGTGCTGCGCGGCATCGACTTCGAAGTCGAGCCCGGCACGATCGTAGCGCTGGTGGGCAGCTCGGGCTCGGGCAAGTCGACCCTGGCGGGGCTCGCCGCCTCGTTCCTCACGCCCGACCGGGGCCGCGTGCTGGTCGACGGCGTCGACCTGCGCACCGTGCGCCTCGCAACGTACCGGGACCAGCTCGGGCTCGTGCTCCAGGACGACTTCCTCTTCGACGGCACCATCCGCGAGAACCTGCTCTTCGCCCGGCCCGACGCGACCGAGGACGAGGTGCTCGAGGCCGCGCGGCGCGCCTACGTGACCGAGTTCACCGACCGCTTCGAGGACGGCCTCGACACGGTCATCGGTGAGCGCGGCGTGAAGCTTTCGGGCGGACAGCGCCAGCGCGTGACCATCGCCCGGGCCATCCTGGCCCGCCCGCGCATCCTGGTGCTCGACGAGGCGACCTCGAGCCTCGACACCGAGAGCGAGGCCTACATCCAGCAGAGCCTGCAGGGCCTGCTCGAGGGGCGCACCACCTTCGTGATCGCGCACCGCCTCTCCACGATCCAGCGCGCCGACGTGATCCTGGTCATCGAGGACGGCTGCATCGTCGAACGGGGCCGCCACGACGAATTGATGGCCGCGCACGGACGCTACCACCAGCTCTACACGGTGCAGGCCCGTATCTGACGCGGCTCCGGGGGCGGGCCCAGGAGCGCGTCGGGGAGCCGTTTTTACGAGTTCGGCGGCACCCTCGACGCCGCCGGGGCAAGCGCCGTGGCCCTTTTTGTGGAGCCGCCGCACAGGAAACACTTGTTTTTCGGGAACCTGCCGCCCCATCTTTGAGGGTCCGGAAACCGGAAGTCCCACCCTCCCGGAGGATCGACGCATGGCCTGGAAGAACGCGGCGGGCGCCGCGCTCGCAGCCCTGCTCGTGGCGATGCCGCTGCAGGCGCAGGACGTCCAGTGGAGCACCGACCGTCCCGACGGCCACGCTCCGCTCGGCGTCCACAACGACTTCACGCTGCCCCAGGGCGGCGTGCTGGTGACCTACCACTACACCCGTGACGAGCGCGCCGGCCTACGGTCTGGCACGGTGCCGCTGTTCGTCGACGACGTGCTCGACATCTTCGGTGTCGCGCCGCTGGCGCTCACGTCCGAAGGGCACCTGCTCGACATCCGGGTGGGGCTCACGGACGAGCTGACCGCCTCGGCGTCGCTGCCCTTCACGTACCGCACGGCCACGCAGGCCACCGAGACGCGCATCTTCGACACGCGCTCCTCGGGCATCGGTGACCTCGAGGTGCGGCTCATGTACCAGGTCTTCAACCTCGACGGGTACCGGGCGCACCTGTCGCTGGGCGCGGCCGCGCCGACCGGCTCGATCGACGAGACCGACGTCACGCCGCTCGGCCCCGGCGAGGTCCAGCTCCCCTTCCAGATGCAGCAGGGAACGGGCTCGTGGGCGGTGCTGCCCGGCTTCACCGTGCAGGCGCAGAACGAGTTCGGTACGGTCGGGGCCCAGGCCGAAGCGCGCATCCACACGGGCTTCAACGATCGGGGCTACCGCGTGGGCGACCGCTTCCGGGGCACGGTGTGGGCGTCATACAAGCTCAACGATTGGGTGAGCGCGTCGGCGCGGGTCACGTACGAGAGCTGGCAGGACGTCGAGGGGCAGGACCCCGACACGGACGCGCTCTTCGACCCGGCGGCGAATCCGTTCGCGACGGGCGGCACGCGGGCCGAGATCCCGTTCGGCGTCAACATCCACTTCCGCGACGGCGCGCTGGCCGGGCATAGGGCCTCGGTCGAGTGGTTCGTGCCGGTTCACGAAGACCTGCACGGGCCGCAGCTCTCCTCCGACCGCCGCCTGCTGGTCGGCTTCCAGCTGGTGTTCTGATCTCAGTCGCCCCCGCGCGTCGTCCGGTGGGTGGGACACCGGGCGGCCGCGGTGGCTGCGACGAAAAAGCGCGAGGCCCCGGACACCGCTCGGGTGTCCGGGGCCTCGTGCGTGGAGCCGGCCGCGAGGGCGCCGCTCAGACGAGTTCGACCAGGTGGTAGCGCTTCTTGCCGCGGCGCAGCACCAGGAAGCGCCCTTCCACCGCGTCGCCCACGCCGACGCGGGCCTCGACCGACGCCACCCGCCGGTTGTTCAGGTACACGCCTCCGCCCTCCACGGCCCGCCGTGCGTCACCGCGCGACTGCGCCGCCCCGACCTCGGCGAGCAGTTCGACCACGCCCATGCCCTCGCCCTCCAGGCGGGCCCGCTCGAGGCGCTCGGAGGGCACGTCGGCGAAGATGTCGGCGATCTCGTCCGCGCCGAGCCCGTCGAGCGCGCCGCCGAACAGCACCTGCGTGGCCCGCTGCGCGCGTGCGAGTCCGTCCTCGCCGTGCACGCGCCGGGTCACGTCCTCGGCCAGCGCCCGCTGGGCCGGCCGCTCGTGGGGCCGCTCGGCCTGCGCCGCTTCCAGCTCGGCCACCTGCTCGCGGTCGAGGAGCGTGAAGTAGCGCAGGTAGCGCAGCGCGTCTGCGTCGTCGGTGTTGAGCCAGAACTGGTAGAACCGGTAGGGAGAGGTGCGCTCGGGGTCGAGCCACACGTTGCCCGCCTCGGTCTTGCCGAACTTGGTGCCCGAAGCGTTGGTGACCAGCGGATACGTGAGGCCGTAGGCGCGCGCACCGTGCACGCGTCGGATCAGGTCGATGCCGGCCGTGATGTTGCCCCACTGGTCGCTGCCACCCATCTGAAACGTGCAGCCTTCGCGCTCGAAGAGCGCCAGGAAGTCGTAGGCCTGCAGCAGCGCGTAGCTGAACTCGGCGTACGAGATCCCGTGGTCCTCGTCCTCGAGCCGGCGCCGGATCGATTCCTTGCGGATGAGGGCGTTCACCGAGAAGTGCTTGCCCGTGTCGCGCAGGAAGTCGAGCAGGCGCAGCTCGCCCAGCCAGTCGAGGTTGTTCACCGTGCGGGCCGGGTTCGTGGGGGTGTCGAAATCCAGGAAGTGCTCGAGCTGCGCGCGGATGCCCGCCAGATTCTCGTCGACCTGTTCCCGCGTGAGGAGCTGGCGTTCCTGCGTCTTGCCCGAGGGGTCTCCGATGAGCCCGGTGCCCCCGCCCACGACGACGATGGGGTGGTGCCCGGCGCGCTGCAGGTGCACGAGCCCCATGATGGGCATCAGCGAGCCCACGTGCAGACTGTCGGAGGTGGGGTCGAAGCCGATGTAGGCGTGCACGGGCGCTTCGGCGAGCGCCTCGGCGGCGCCCTCGGTCGCGTCGTTGAGCATCCCGCGCCAGCGGTATTCCTCGAGCAGGTCGGTCTTCATGGGGGCGAAAGATACACGAGCGGCGCGGCGCGGGAATGGCGCCGGCCGGGCCCGTCCTCCGACCCCGTGGATCCCTGCGGGGTAGCAGGGGCCATGGAACTCATCGACGCCCTTCTCTCCATCGAGATCCAGAACGTCTTCGCCGAGGCCCTCCGCACCCGCAGGGGGCTGCACCTCTCTTTCCGCTGGGGGGACGACACCGCTTCGGACGACGACGGGCGCGCCGGCGGCCCCGATTCGGACGCCGAGGGCGAATTCCCGCAGGTGCGCATCGCCACGCTCGCCGGAACCGACCTGCTCGTGACGCCCCGCCACCTCGAGCGGGAGGCGCCGCCGGGAAGCCCCCGCGGCCTGCACGTGGAGTACGAGGACCTGGTCGGCTACGACTGGATCACCGAAGACACGGGCGGCAAGGTGGCCGCGCACGAAGAGCACTACGACAGGCTCTACCTCTACACCCGTGGGCGCCGCACCCACGTGCTCGAGGACCTCGGACCCGCCGTCTATCCGCTGATGACCTTCCTGGGCCGCGTCGTGGAGCTGCGCTCGCAGAAGGTGCTCCTGCGCCGTCTGGATCCCGAGGACGTCGACCTGCTGGGCCGCGCGCTGCACGCCGCGGCGGCCGGGCCGTTCGTGGAGGACCGGGAGATGCCCGAGTTCTTCGGCCAGGACCGCGCCTCGCTCCAGGTCGTGGCCCATCTCTGGCCCCGCCTCAACCTGGCGGCGCCGGCGCTGCGGGAAATCCTGGAGTCGGTGGTCGACTTCCTGATCCGCCGCCGCGAGCGGCACCCGGATGCCTGGGACGCGCTTGTCGACGCCCGACCCGAGGATCTGCGCGCGGCCTACCGCGCGTTCGCCGCCATCGTTCGCTGACGCCCGAGACCACGAGATCCCCACCATGATCCGACGCTTCCGATCCGGCGCCGTGCTCGTCGCCCTCGCCG
>RFGQ01000718.1 GCA_003695865.1 Gemmatimonadota bacterium
CGGCGAGGGCGACCGCCGCGACGCCCCGGGCGACCCTCGGTCCCCAGGGCTGACCCGTGAGCAGCCCCAGGCCCGCGACGGCCAGCGCCATCGCCAAGAGCGTCGCCCCGACGTCGACGGGCCACCACCGGGCGGGGAGCAAGCCCCACACGCCGATCAGCAGGAGCATCGCCACGAAGGCGTCGAGCCCGCCCATCACCGGATGCCGCTCGCGGTCTTCGGTGCCCTCGTTAATCGCGCGCTCCTAGAGCGCAGGGTCACCAGAGACTGACGCGGGCCCTCAGCGAACGCGAATGGCTGCCGGCACGCCCCGCTCGATGAGAGTGTCGCCCCCGAAATTGGCGTCATCGCGCTCGGGATGGTCGAGGGTGTAATGCAGCCCGCGGCTCTCCTTGCGGGCGATCGCGCACTGCACGATGAGCTCGGCCACCACCGCGATGTTGCGCAGCTCGAGCATGTCCCGGTTGACGAGGTGAGCCCAGTAGTACTCGCGGATCTCCTCTTGGAGCAGCGCGATGCGGCGCGCCGCCCGCCGCAGACGCTTGTCGCTGCGAACGATGCCCACGTAGTTCCACATGAAGCGACGAAGCTCGTCCCAGTTCTGGCTCACCACGACCGCTTCGTCCGAGGGCACGGCGCTGCCCACGTCCCAGTCGGGGACGTCGATCTCTGGGAGGGCGAGGGAGGTCGCGTCCGCCAAGGCTTCGGCGGCGCGGTGGCCGTACACGAGCCCCTCGAGCAGCGAGTTGGACGCGAGCCGGTTGGCGCCATGGAGGCCCGAGCAGGTGACCTCGCCGATCGCCCATAGCCCCGGCAACGTCGTGCGTCCGTCCTTGTCGACGACGACCCCGCCGCAGAGGTAGTGCGCCGCGGGCACGACCGGGATCGGCTGCTTGGTCATGTCGATGCCCCAGCGGAGGCACTCGGCGTGGATGTTGGGGAAGCGCTCCTGGACGAACCCCGCGTCGAGGTGGGTCATGTCGAGGTACACGTGCTCCTGACCCGTGCGCTTCATCTCGTAGTCGATGGCCCGGGCCACCACGTCGCGCGGCGCCAGGTCCTTCATCTCGTGGTGCTCGGCCATGAAGGCGGTGCCGTCGGCGAGCCGCAGGATACCGCCCTCGCCCCGGAGCGCCTCGCTGATCAAGAAGGACTTGGCCTTGGGGTGGTAG
>RFGQ01000719.1 GCA_003695865.1 Gemmatimonadota bacterium
CGTGCGCCAGGTGTCGGAGCTGAACGCCGTCCGCGCCGGCCTGCTGCCGGCGGCGGGCGATCCGGACGTGGACCGGCTGATCGATGCGACCCGCCGTGTCCAGGCCCTCGTAGATCGCGGGCTGGACGAAGATCCGCTTGCGTTCTTCGCAGCGGCAGAGGCGGCGCGCGAGCAACTCGGCGCCGAGCAGCTCGCCGCGTCGCTGTTCCAGGCCTACGCCGATTCGGACCCCGAGACGCCCTGGGTCGGTAAAGCACTCCTGGCGGCGCACGCGGCCTCGGCCGACCCCGTGCAGCGCGCCGCGCTGGCCCGCCGCATCGCCGGCCTCGTCGGAAACCCGTACGTGCGCTATGCTCGGGGGGACGATGTGGGGAACGCGTTGGCCCCGCTCGAACGGGTGCTCGACGAGCGCCTGGGCGTGCTCCAGGCGCAGGTGCGGGCCGATCTGGCCGCACGCCGCCAGCTGCTCGTGCCCGACACCACGGGCGGCTGAGCGCCGGGCCGCTCGGATGGTCGCCCGGCCGATGGACGACGACGGAGACCGATGAGACTCGATCAGACCCTGTTCGGAGCGACGTTCCGCAACCCGGTGTTGCTGGCCGCGGGCACGTGCGGCTTCGGTGAGGAACTCGCCGAGGTCGCCGACCTGGACCGGCTGGGTGGTCTGGTGACGAAGTCGGTCACGCTCGAGCCGCGGGGAGGCAACCCCGCTCCGCGGGTGGCCGAACTCGGCGAGGCGATGATCAACTCGATCGGGCTCGCCAACCCCGGCGCCCGTGCCGTCCGCGACGAAAAGCTTCCCTGGATCCGCGAGCACCTCGCGGACCTGCAGGTCTTCGTGAGCGTTGCCGGCCATCGCGACAGCGAATACGTCGAGGTGGTCGAGCTGCTCGACGGTGCGGACGGGTTCCTCGGCTTCGAGCTCAACCTCTCGTGCCCCAACGACCTGGAGCGGAACGGCCTGCCCTTCGCGCTCGACACGGACGCGCTCGTGCGGGTGGTGCGCAGCGTGCGGGCGCGCACCGAGCGGCCGCTCCTCGTGAAGCTCGCGCCCAACACGCCCGACGTGGCCCGTGCCGCAAAGGCCGCCGAAGAGGCGGGGGCGGACGGGCTCACCCTGGTGAACACGCTGCCGGGGCTGGCGCTGGATCCTGCCTCGGGCAGAGCCGTGCTGGGGGCGGGATCGGGAGGGCTGAGCGGCCCGGCCCTGCGGGCCGTAGGCGTCCAGGCGGTGGCGGCCGCGCGCACGGCCGTCTCGCTGCCTCTGGTCGGAGTGGGTGGGGTCGGGTCGCTCCCGTTCCGGGCCCTGGCGGACGCGGCCAAGGCCTCGGTGAAGC
>RFGQ01000720.1 GCA_003695865.1 Gemmatimonadota bacterium
CTCTAGAATAACCCCAGAACCGGAATTCGTTCCAGCTAAAAATATTCCTGCGGGCGCCGTGCCCGGTGGCATACCTCAGGCCAGACCGACGATCTCCCCATCTTCGTTCACCTGCATCCCCACCGCGGCGGGGCGGGCCGAGAGGCCGGGCATGGTCATGATCTCGCCCGTCTTGGCCACGACGAATCCGGCGCCGGCCGACGGCACCACCTCACGCACGGCGATGCGGAACCCGCTCGGGCGGCCCAGCAGCGTGGGGTCGTCGGAGAACGAGTACTGCGTCTTGGCGATGCACACGGGCGCCGTGCCCATGCCGATCGCCTCCAGACGTTCCAGTCCCTGCGCCGCCGC
Organism: Gemmatimonadota bacterium; assembly: GCA_003695865.1. Taxonomy (GTDB): domain Bacteria; phylum Gemmatimonadota; class Gemmatimonadetes; order Longimicrobiales; family Gaopeijiaceae; genus J028. Next base: position 352 of record RFGQ01000720.1, read on the forward strand.
CGGGGCGAAGTCGACACCGTCGGCCCCATAGATCTCGGTCGCGACCGTCTCGATCTTCTGTGCCAGTCCCATGTCGGAGGGGTAGAGCGGGCGGTAGGCGGCGTCGCCGTTCTCGACCACGTCGCACACCAGGTCGGCCAGCTCCAGACAGCCCTCACCGATGCGCGAGTGGGGATCGGCCTCCACCACCGGCACGTCCAGCTCGCGGCACAGCTCGAGTACGGCGTCGGTCTCGGCCCGCGTGTCGCTGGCGAAGCGGTTGAGCGCGACGATCGGCGGCACGCCGAACTTGCGCACGTTCTCCACATGGCCCTGCAGGTTCGCGAACCCGCGGCGCACGGCGTCGACGTCTTCGCCGCCGAGCGCGTCGCGGGCCACGCCCCCGTGCATCTTGAGGGCCCGTACGGTGGCCACGACGACGGCGGCTCGGGGATCGAGTCCGCCGAAGCGCGCCTTGATGTCGAAGAACTTCTCGGCCCCGAGGTCGGCGCCGAAGCCCGCCTCGGTGACCACGATGTCGCCGAGCGCGAGGCCGGCGCGCGTCGCCGAGAGCGAGTTGCAGCCGTGCGCGATGTTGGCGAACGGCCCTCCGTGGATGAAGGCGGGGGTGCGGCCGAGCGTCTGCACCAGGTTGGGGTTCACGGCCTCTTTGAGCAGGACCGTCATCGCGCCCTGCGCGTCGAGCTGGCCCGCCCGCACCGGCTCTCCCTCACGGGTATAGCCCACGATGATGCGCGAGAGGCGCTCGGTGAGATCCTGCAGGCCGTCGGCCAGACAGAAGATGGCCATGATCTCGGACGCGGCCGTGATCACGAACCCGTCCTCGCGGGGGATGCCGCCCGTGCGGCCGCCCAGCCCGATCACGATGTGGCGCAGCGCGCGGTCGTTCATGTCGACGGCACGGCGCCAGGTGATCTGGCGGTGGTCGAGGCCCAGGTCGTTGGGCCGGAACAGGTGGTTGTCGAGCATGGCCGACAAGAGCGCGTGCGCCGACGTGATGGCGTGGAAGTCTCCGGTGAAGTGCAGGTTGATGTCGGCCATGGGGACGACCTGGGAGTAACCTCCGCCGGTCGCTCCACCCTTGATCCCGAACACCGGACCCAGGCTCGGCTCGCGCAGACAGAGCACCGGGTTGCGCTCACGCAGGGTGAGCGCGTCGGCCAGGCCCACGCTCACCGTCGACTTTCCCTCGCCGGCGGGAGTGGGGTTGATGCCCGTCACGAGCACGAGCTTGCCCTCCCGGCCCGTGCGGGCGCGCACGATGTCGAGCGGCACCTTCGCCTTGTACCGCCCGTAGGTCTCGATCTCGTCGGGGCCGAGCCCGACGCGCTCGGCGATCTCGGTGATGGGCCGCAGTTCGGCGGCCTGTGCGATCTCGATGTCGGTCAGCATCCCGGAGCGTCCTCCCATGTTCGACGGCGCACTACGGCACAAAACGTCGGCAAGCTAAGGGGCCGGGCGGCGTCGGGCCACACCCGTACGTGCCGCTGAGCGAGATGGACCCGAAGCCCGGACGGGCTAGTCCAGGCGGGCCCGCAGCAGCGTCTGGACGGCGCGCGGGTCCGCCCGCCCGCCGGTGCGCTTCATCACCTCGCCCACGAAGAAGCCGAGCAGCCCGCGCTTGCCGGCCCGGTAGGCCTCCACGCGGTCGGCGTGCGCCTCGAGTACGGCGTCCACGTGCTCGGCGAGGGCGGCCTCGTCCCGCTCGAGCGCGAGCCCGAGTCGCTCCACCAGCTCCGCCGGGTCGCCGCCCTCCTCGCCGAGCACCTGCAACACCTCGCGGGCGCCGCGCGGCGAGACGGCCTCGCGCCGGACCAGGTCGAGCAGAGCTGCGAGCGCGTCGGGCCCGAAGGGTAGCTCGTCCAGGGCGCGGCCTTCGCGCACCCGGGGGAGCTCGTTCACGAGCCAGCCGGCCGCGAGGCGGGGCGCGGCGCCGGCCTCGACGGCCCGGTCGAGCCAGTGGGCGAGGTCGGGGGCCCGCGCGACCACCCCCGCGTCGTGGGGGGCGACGCCTTCGGCCACGAGGGCGTCGAAGCGCGCCCGGGCTTCGGGCTCGTCGGGGC
>RFGQ01000721.1 GCA_003695865.1 Gemmatimonadota bacterium
GCGCTACTGCGCCGGTTCGGCAGCAAGGAGCGCCTGCTCCGGGCCTTCACCCGGCGCGAGGTGCTGCGAACCGAGGCGGTTTTCTGCGCTGCACCGGCCCGGGCGCGGCGGCCGCTCGCCGAGCTCGAGGCGACCCTTCGGGACCTGGGCCGGCGGCTGGGCGAGGCCGATGCGCTGGCGGCCTACCTCGCCTTTCTGCACACCGAGATGCGCGACCCGGAAGGTCGCGCGCTGCTGGCCGGCGCCTGGCGCACCTGCGTGGAGGCGTTCCGCCGCTGGATCGCTGCGGCGCAGGCTGCCGGCGAGCTCGATGTGGCCCCGGGGCTCGAGGTGGCGCTGGCCGAACGGGCGAGGGTGGCGCTCGACGGAGCTCTCATGGGCTGGACGCTGGTGCGCCGGGGACGGCTGGAGGACTGGCTCGTGGCGCAGGTGCTCGCCGTGCTCGAGCCCCACGTGCCGGCCGGCACAAGCCCGTGGACGCCCGAGCGATGCGAACCGACGCCGGCGGTCGATCCGTGGCGGCCGCCGGCCGGTGGGGAGGAGGGTGGGAGGACATGAGGCGCGGCGGAGCACAGCGACCGACGGTCCGGGATGCGGGCTCGGTGGACCCACGCGAGGGAGGGGGAGATGAGTGAGAGGCATCGGGCCGGGACGGACTCCGGCGAGGAAGGAGCCGGCCGCTATCGCTATGCGCCCGAGGGTGCGCTGCCCCGGCCGCGCTGGATCGGGCGCGGCGTGCGCCTGCTGCTCGGGCTGTGGTGCCTTTCGCTCGCCGCGCAGATCGTGACCGGCGCGGACGGCATCGTATGGGAAGGTGCGCTCGCGCACTCCCGCGCCTGGTGGTTCGTGATCGCCATCGCCCTCTACGTGTTTCCCGACGTGCTGAACATCGGTTGGGGCATCCGTATCCCCCGGCGCCGTCTGCTCGGCGTGCTGGCGGCCGTGGGCGCCGCGGCGGCGGGCGCCGGCTGGCTCGTGGCGGGCTCGCCGGTGGCCTGGCCCCTGGGCGGCCTGGTGTGGGCGTGGACGCTGTACACGTTCGGGCATCTGGGCGCCGCATTCGTGGTGGCCACGCTGCTCGCGACCCCTGGCTGCGAGATGCGCTCGCTGCCCGAGCTCTGGGCGCGGCTGCGCGGCCGTCCGACCCGCGAGCACTATTGCCCGGGGTTCATCTCGGCCATCGATCGCCTCGAGGCGCGCCTGCTCGGGGGCCCGCGGGGCTAGTACGGGCCCGCAGCCCGATCGGGTGGGTTGCGGCCCGTGCCCTCACCGAATCGGCCGGGGCCGCCCGCCCCTGCGGCCCGGGGGTCGCCCCCGAGGGACCGGCTGCCCGGGTGAATAAACGTTTCCTTGACCCCGGCGGCGCCCGGGCTCATCCATGAGCACCCCCAGGGGAGGCCGACCCCACCCGAACAGGGGAGGGCTCCCATGCCCAACCTGCACGTCTACTGGCTCGTCGCGGCGGGCGTCCTGGTGCTCATCTCGGTGATCGTGGGCCGCGACGGCGATTCGTGGTTCCTCGGCGTCCTGCGTGACGAACGCGGCCGGCTCAGCCTGAGCCAGACGCAGATGTATCTGTGGACGGTCGTCATCCTGTCGCTTCTGGCCGCGGTGGCCTTCGCGCGCCTGTTCGCCGGCGTCGACGATCCGCTCAACATCCAGATCCCCACCGATCTGCTTACCGTGATGGGCATCTCGCTGGGCTCGGGCGCGCTCGCCTCGGGCATCAAGGCGGCCAAAGACAGGAGAGCGCAGGCCGATCCGCAGGCCCTGCGCATCCGCACGGCGCCCAAGCCCCACCTGGCGCAGCTCGTGCGCATCGAGGAGGGGAGCGGCGACGAGGTGGTCGACCTCACACGCTTCCAGAACCTCTCCATCACCATCCTGCTCCTCGCCGTGTACGTGACGTCGGCGTGGCACTTTCTGGGCGACATCACCGATCTGGCCGATCCGCTGAGCCTGCCGGCGTTCGGTGAGGGCATGGCGGCGCTGCTCGCGATCTCGCACGGCGGCTACCTGGCGGCCAAGATTCCGGACCGGGCCTGATGGCCGGGCTGCGGAGGGGCCTGCCCTTCCTGTTCGCCCTGCCGGTGGCGGGCTTCGCGGTGCTCGGGCGCGGGGACGCCCCCGGGTCCGCTCGGGCGCCCGAGGCCGGGGTGGCGGACGTGATGCGCGCGCACTTCATCGACGTGGACCAGGCCGACGCGGCGCTGCTCGAGTTCCCATGCGGGGCGGTGCTCGTGGACGCGGGAGGCCAGACCCAGGCCTCGGTCGACCGTCTGATCGCGTTCCTCGACCGCTTCTTCGAACGCCGCAGCGATCTTCGCGACACGCTCCACACCGACGGCAGCCCGCCGCACCGGGGGGTGCTCGACGCCGTGTTCGTCACCCACACCCACGTCGATCACACACGAGGACTTCGCGAGGTCGTGGAGCGTTTCCACGTGCGCCGCTTCGTCGAGAACGGACAGCGCGGGGGGTTGCGCGAGGCCACGCGTGATCCCGAGTGGATCGTGGCACACGCCGACAGCCTGGGGATCGTGTGGCGCGACGTGGACTTCGACGAGCTGGACGACCGCACGGGCCTCAGCGACGCGAGCGTCGACCCGGTCGCGGCGGGTTGTGGGGGCACTGATCCGGTGCTCACCGTGCTCGGCGCCGACCGGAGCGAGCGGCCGGAGGGGTGGAGCCAGGACGAGTTCCGCAACAAGAACAACCACAGCGTGGTGCTGCGCGTGGACTTCGGCGAGGCGTCGTTCCTGTTCACCGGCGACATGGAAGAGGACGCCCTCCACGACCTGATCACGCTCTACGACGGCACCGGCCTGCTCGACATCGACGTGTACCAGTTCGGCCACCACGGCTCCGCCAACGGCACCTCCGAAGAGCTGGTCGAAGCCATGTCGCCGCTCCTCGCGGTGGGCTCGATGGGCCGTTGCGACAATCGGGAAGGACGCTTCAATGCCTGGCACTTCGGGCACCCCCGCGCGCCCGTCGTAGCCGTGCTGCAGAAGGCCATCCGGCGCCGCCGGAGCCGCGTGCGCACCGTGTTCGTGGCCGACGGCGTGCGCAACTTCCGGCCGCTGCGCATGCGCGACGCCATCTACGCCACCGCGTGGGACGGCACGGTGCATGTGCGGGCCACGCCCGAGGGCCGCTACCGGGTGACCACCGACGGACCGCCGGTGCCCGAGATCTGCACGGAGAGGTGAGGGGGTGGCGACGCCCCCCTAGTCCTCCCGCAGGATCCGCTCGGGCGGATCGTCGAGGTCGTCGAACTGGCCCGCGCGGGCCGCGACCAGAAAGATGACGGCGAACACGCCGCCCAGCAGCAGGGCGATGGGGAGC
>RFGQ01000722.1 GCA_003695865.1 Gemmatimonadota bacterium
CGCCGAGGCCGTGAAGGTGCTCGACGGCATCCTCAACGGCAAAGGCTTCCTCGGACGACGGGAGCCCGCCGAGATCCGGGCGTGCGCCGCCCGGGGGCTGGGGCAGGTGAAGAACGCGGCCGCGCGCACGGCGCTCGAGAAGGCGAGCCGCACCGACGATCCGGTCGTCCGCACCGCGGTGAGTAAGGCCCTGCGCGGGGAGGAGGCATGAGCGAGCGCGCCGACAACGCCCAGATGCAGGAGACCGGACGCCGGCTGCTGACCGCGTTCTACGGCACACTCTCGGCGCTGCGCCTCTACCCGGTCGAGAACGCCACGGTGCAGCAGGCCATCGACGAACTTCACGGCCTCGTGGGCGAGACGGCCCGCGCGGAGGGAGGGCTGGAGCTGCGCATCGTGGGCGACTTCTTCTTCCTCAACGAGACGCGTCTGCGCCTCGATCTGAGCAACTTCGCCACCTTCGGCAGCATCGCGCGCTCCTTCCAGGACCACGGCATCGGCGCCATGGAGGTGCAGCCGGCCGTCGACCGCTCGGAGTGGGCGCCCTTCGTCTCGCTCCTGCTGCGCAAGCCCGACCCGGAGGAGCCCTTCGGCTCGTTCGTCGACCGCCTCGCGCAGACGCCGGTCCAGCACATCGACGTGCGCGCCGAGAGCGACGTGGGCGAGCCCGAGATGGAGAGCGAAGAGGCGCTCACGGCCGCCAAGCGCACCTACGCCCAATCGGTGCGGGTCGCCAAGGACGTGCTCACCGACGTGCGCCTGGGCAAGGCCGTGAACGTGCGCAAGGTGAAGCGGGCGGTGCAGAACATCGTCGACCAGGTGCTCAACAACGAGCCCTCGATGGTCACGATGACGACGCTGCGCGACTTCGACGAGTACACGTTCACACACTCGGTGAACGTGTGCATCTTCTCGGTCATCATCGGTCAGCGCCTGGGGCTCTCGAAGCTCCAGCTCTACGAGCTCGGGCTCGGTGCCCTCTTCCACGACATCGGCAAGAGCCGTCTCCCCCTCGAGGTCATCAACAAGCCGGGCGGCCTCACCGACGAGGAGTGGGAGCTGCTCAAGCAGCACCCCACCGAGGGCCTGCTCCAGCTCTTCGAGATGCACGGCTTCGCCGACGTGCCGTACCGCCAGATGCTCATGGCGTACGAGCACCACATGAAGATCGACCTGTCGGGCTATCCCGAGAACAAGCGTCCGCGCCGGCCCGGCCTCTTCAGCCGCATCGTGCAGACCGCCGACGGTTTCGACGCGGGCACGTCGGTGCGCAGCTACCAGTACCAGCCCTGGCCGCCCGACGAGGTGCTCAAGGAGATGCGCGACAATCCGCGGCGCGGTTACGACCCGCTGCTGGTGAAGGTGCTGGTGAACGCCACCGGGGTGTACCCCGTGGGCACGCTGGTCGTGCTCGACACGTACGAGCTCGCCGTGGTGGCGAAGACCAACCACGACCCAGACAAGCTGCACCGGCCTCAGGTGAAGGTGATCTCCGACGCGATGGGGGTGCCGCTCGCCGAGCCCGTGCTGGTCGACCTCGCGGCCGGCGCGCGCTCGATCATCAAGACGGCCGACCCTCAGAAATACGGAATCCGCGTCAGTGACTACCTCGTCTGATCCCTCCGCGGCGGCAGTGCACACCCTGCGCGACGCCTTCGCCGCCCGGCGCGCGCGCGGGCAGGCCGCGCTCGTGGCGTACCTCACGGCGGGGTTTCCCGACGCCGAGGTGAGCGCGCGCGCGCTCGTCGCCGTGGCCGAGGCCGGCGCCGACGTGATCGAGCTGGGGGTGCCGTTCAGCGACCCGTTGGCGGACGGACCCACGATCCAGGCGGCGTCGTTCGACGCTCTCGCCGCGGGCATGACGCTCGAGGGTGCCCTCGCCCTGCTGCGTGACTTCAGGCGCACGCACGACACGCCCGTGGTGGTCTTCTCGTACCTCAACCCGCTCCTGCGTTTCGGGCTGGAGCGCTTCCTCGAGGCGGCCGCCGCGGCGGGCGCGCAGGGCCTGTTGGTGACCGACCTGCCCGCCGGGGCGGATCCCCCGATCGAGCAGGCCATCCGGCGTTCTCCGCTCGACCTGGTGCGCCTGCTGGCGCCCACGACGCCTCGGCGGAGGATCGCCGAGGTGGTGGAGGGCGGCGAGGGGTTCCTGTACTACATCTCACGCACGGGCGTGACCGGTGCGCGGGACGCGCTGCGCGAAGGGCTGGCCGACGAGGTGCGCGCGCTGCGGGAAGTGGTGCGGCTGCCCATCGCCGTGGGCTTCGGAATCTCGACGCCGGAGCAGGCCGCCGCGGTCGCCGGCGCGGCCGACGGGGTGGTGGTGGGGAGCGCGTTGGTCGACGCTTTGCGCCGCGAGGGCCCCGAAGGCGCAGGGGCGTTCACCGCCGCCCTGCGCGCGGCCATGGATGCGGCCGGCGTCGGCCCTCAGGGCGGCTGACACCGGCTCGGCCCTACCGCGGGCGGATGCGGGTCGGCCGCCGTTCCGCTGCACTGTGGGGCGCGCGCCCGGAGCCGCTGCGCTCACCCCTCCGGGGCCTCGTCCTCCAACGCCCGTGCCCGCGTCTCGTCGGGCTCCACGAACAGCGTACGTACACGTTCCGGGATCACCGACCCGGGGCGGGCGCCGCGTGGCTTGCGTACGTACTTGCGGCGTGTCCAGTCGACCGGCACGGTGCCCGACGTGCGTGCCCGCGAGTGGAGGGCCGCCAGGACCGCCGCGTCCTCCAGATCTCGCGCCGGCGGCGGCTCGTCGCGGTCCCAGCGCAGCACCACGTGGGCGCCCGCGGCGTGGCGTGCGTGCAACCACACGTCGTTCGGCCGTGCGTGGTGAAAGGTGAGGGCGTCGTTGTCCGCCGCGCCCCGCCCCACACGGATCTCGAGTCCCCCCCGGCTGCGGTAGCGGCGGTAGGGGAGCCGCTCGTCCGCGGGCGTGCGGTCACGCGCCGCCGGCGGGGGGAGCGCGGCCTCGAGCTCGGTGGCCGACAGCGCGCCCGAGCGCGCCCGCTCGGCGAGTTCGTCCAGGCGCTCGGCCGCGCGCCGGGCCTGGTCCAGTTCGGCCGGGAGGCGGCGTGCTGCGCGCTCGGCCCGGCCGGCGCGGTCGTAGTAGGCTTCGGCGTTCTCCTGCGGCGCACGCGCCGGATCGAGCTCGACGCGCACCGGCGCGCCGTCGAAGCCCGTCAGCACCACCTCGGCCGCTCCGCGGGGCACTTCGTGCAGGCGGGCGAGCAGCAGGTCGCCGAGGGCCCGAAGCGCGGCCGGGTCGGCCGCCTCGTCCAGGGCCC
>RFGQ01000723.1 GCA_003695865.1 Gemmatimonadota bacterium
CCGGCACGTGCGCCGGTCCGGCCCCTCGCGTTCGTGCCTGCGCCGCCGAAGGGGAACCCGGACGGGAGCGCATACGTAGAATCCCCTGCCACGGGCACGGGGCCCGTCGCGAGGACCGCATCAACTCCGGGTTCGGGATGACCTGCTCCGAATTCCTCGAACGCTACTCCGACTTCTTCGACGCGGCCGACGGCACGCCCGAAGCGCAGGCGTTCGTCGACCACATGGCTTCCTGCGCGCGCTGCCGCCGCTACCACGACGTGGTGCGGCGCGGCGTAGACCTGCTGCGCGCCATGCCCGGCCTCGAGGTGCCCGAGTCGTTCGGACCGCGGCTGGAGCACCGGCTGCTGCACGAGCGCGACGCCGCGGTGCTCAGGCAGGCGGGGCCCACGTCGGGCGCCACGGTGGCGACGGTGGTGGGCGTCGCGGCGCTGATCGCGGTAGCGGCCTGGTCGCCGCTGTTGCAGCGCGAGCTACCCGAGGTCGAAGTGTCGCCGATCGTGGTGTCGCGGCCGGCCTCCTACGAGCCGCTGCCGCCGCTCGAGTTGTTCAATCCGGTCGGCTTCTCCACTTTGGAGCGGCGTCCGGACGTGTGGGACGATCCGGCCGCCCTGCTCTACGAGTACTCGCCGATCTCGGCGAAGTACCGCGCCCGTGGACAGCTTCGACGAACCGGATTTGACTGATCTGAAACGGCCGGTCCGCACATGGCTGTGAGCGACCTCGTCCGAACCACCCTCGACCGGGGCGGGCTCGGCGGGGTCTTCTTTCTGTCGGGCGAAGACGCCTTCCGCCGCGACGCCGCCGCGCGCGCGCTCGTCGAAGCGCACATCGATCCGGCCACCCGCGACTTCAACCTCGACGTGCTGCGGGGCGGCGAGACCGACGTCGAGACGCTGGCCAGCATCACCGCCACGCCCCCGATGATGGCCGAGTACCGCGTGGTGGTCGTGCACGAGATGGAGGCGCTCGCCCAGAGCAGCCGGGCGCGCGACCTGCTCGTGGGGTTGGCCGACTCGCCGCCCCCGGGGCTGTGCCTCGTGCTGCTGGCCACCATCCCGCAGGGCTCCAAGGCCAAGATCTACGCCACGCTCCGCAGGACGGCGCGCGCGCTGGAGTTTCCGGCGATCGAGCGCGACGACGTGCCCGGCTGGCTCATGGCGCACGCTCGCGAGGCGCACGGCGTCGAGATGGACGAGGACGCGGCGCGCGCGTTGGCCACCGGGCTGGGTACCGACCTGGGGGTGCTGGCACAGGAGGTCGCCAAGCTGGCCGCCATGGTCGACGAGGGCGGACGCATCGGGCTCGCGCAGGTCGAGGCCGCGGGCACGCGCGTGGAGACGCAGGACCGGTGGGCGTGGTTCGACCTGGTCGGCGAAAAGCGCTTCCGCGAGGCCGTGCGTACTCTGCCCGTGCTCTTCGCGCAGGGCGAGAGTGGTGTGGGGCTTGCGATCGGCCTCTCCACGCACCTGCTGCGCCTGGGCCTGGTGGCCACGGGCGGGCCGCAGGCGCTCGAGCAGGCGCTCCCGCCGCACCAGCGTTGGTTGGCGAAGCGCTACGCCGCGGCCGGACGCCGCTGGAGCGCCGCCGAGGTCGAGCGGGCGCTGCTCGGGCTACGCCGTGTGGACCGGCTGCTGAAGGCGAGCGGCATGAGCGACCAGGCGCACCTCGAGGAGTGGCTGCTCGGCCTGTGGGCCGAGTCGGAGGCGGCGGCGTGAGCCGCCCAGGGATCGCGACCGCAGGCGGCGCGGGGCGCGTAGTGCGCCCGGCGTCCGCCCGGCACCTGGTCCATACGCTGCTGGCGCTCTTGCTGGCCGCGCCCGTCGCGGCCCAGGACCCGACGCCGCCACTCGAAGACGAACTGGCGCGGGCCGAGGTGCTCACGGCCAACGGCCGTGCCGAGGAAGCCCGCACGGCGCTCGAGGCCTGGTGGGACGAGGGCTTCGCCGCCGCGAGCCGGCGCGACCGCCAGCGCGCGCTCTGGCTGCGCGCACGCCTCACGGTCGATCCCTTCATCGCCGAGGTCGACTACGAACGGCTGGTGGTGGAGTATCCGGGCGGACCATATTCGGATCGGGCGCTGGCACGGCTGGCGTGGTACGCACTGGAGGTAGGCGACACCGCCACGGCGGCCCGCCGCTGGGACGCGCTCGTGCGCGACTATCCCGGCAGCCGCCATGCAGACGAGGCGCGTGCGTGGCTCGAGGCGCATCCGCGTGCTCTGGAAGCGCAGGCGCCGGATCGGCGGCCGACCGAGCGGGCCGAGACGGAACTCCGTCCGGCCGATCCGGCCGGGAGGGACACGGTGCGGGCCGAGGCGCCGTCGCCCGACGCGGCCACGAGGGGCCGCTTCGCGGTGCAGCTCGGGGCGTTCTCGAGCGAGGAGCGAGCCCGTGCGCTCGCCGAGCGCCTGAAGGAACAGGGCTTCGAGCCCCGGCTGGTGCGCGTGCCGGCGAACCGCCTGATCCGCGTGCGGATTGGACGATTCGAAGATCGCAGCGCCGCGAACGGGCTCAGGCAACGGGTGGTGGACGCAGGGTTCGAAGCGACGATCGTAACCGATGCCGCCAACGAGGAACCGATCGGATGAACCAGCCTGGTGAGAAGCGGGACCGCTGGAACGTCGTGCTCGCCGAAGACAACGACGACCACGCGCTCCTGATCCAGATGGCGCTCGAAAAGGCCACGTCGGTACCCGTCGAGGTGCGCCGCGCCCGCAACGGCGAGGAGGCGATCGACCTGCTGTCGCAGGGGCTGCCCGACCTGCTGCTGCTCGACCTGAAGATGCCCGGCATGGCCGGCCACGAGGTGCTCGAGCGCGTGAAGGGCGACCCCGAGCTGCGCTCGGTGCCCATCGCGGTGCTCACGTCGTCGGACCGCGACGAGGACGTGGCCCGCAGCTACGGGCTGGGCGGCAACCACTTCATCACCAAGCCCGAGAGCCCCGCCGAGCTGGAGCGCAAACTGCGCGCTCTGCTCAAGAACCTCTCGGAGCTGGCCGAGATCCGGCGCGGCAGCGGAGAACTCACGCCCACGGCGGTGAGCGCCGTGGATCCGGCGGCGTTCCAGGCCAGCACGATCGTGCGCTGGGCGATGATCGCCGGCATCCTGATCGCGCTCTTCCTGTTCGCCCGGATGACGGGCGTGTTCTGAGCCGGGAGGGACGCCGGCGAGCGCTCCCCCGCTCGGCCTGGCGCCCGTGCCCGCGAGTCCCTTACAGCGCCGCCAGCACCCGCTCCATGCGGCCGCGTACCTCTTCGGCCAGCGGGCGGATGTCGTCGCGCCCCGTCACGCCGAGCTGCGTCACCGGATCGAGCGCGGCCACCACCGAGCGCCCTTCGTCTTCTTCGTAGACGATGACGTTGCAGGGGAGCAGCAGCCCGATGTCGGTCTCGGCGCTGAGCGCCTGGTGCGCGAGCGGGGGGTTGCAGGCGCCCAGGATCCGGTAGCGCCGGAAGTCGACGTCGAGCTTCTTCTTGAGCGTCTCCTTGACGTCGATCTCGGTCAGCACCCCGAAGCCCTCCTCCTGCAGTCGCTCACGCACGCGGGCGTCGGCCTCGTCGAAGGGCAGGTCCACGGTCTTCTTCAGCTTGTAGTCGCTCATGGCGTGTACGATCTCCTCACGAGACGATTCGTCGGATACGTGCCTGAGTGGGCCTCGCGCGGGGGCCGCGGGACCCGGCCGGGGTAGAAGACGGCGAGACACCGCCCGGCGCGGGGGGCGCGTCCGCGGCGCGGCTCCCTGCGCCGTGAGGGTACGACGCTCGCCGCGTGGGGTTCCCGCAAGACGGCCGGGGCCCGGTGCTGCAGCGCGGGACTCAGCGGTTAACTTACCGGCAGGGCCGGGGCGGGGGAGCGGACCTCTCGGGACTCCGCGCTCCAGCCGGCGCCCGCCGGAGGAACGGGCCATGGACCACACCGAGACCGAAGCCGGACCCGCCGTGGACGCCGACGCGGGCGGGGTCGCCACCGCCGAGTGCGACGTCCAGATCGAGGGCATGCACTGCGCCGCCTGCGTCACGCGGGTGGAGCGCGTGCTGCGCGCCGTGCCGGGCGTCGAGGACGCGTCGGTGAGCCTGGCGACCGAGTCGGCGCACGTGCGCGTGGATCCCGCCGCCTTCGACCCCGAGGCGCTCGCCGAGGCGGTCGCGGACGCGGGCTACGAGGCGCGCTTCACCAGCGACGAGGAGCCGCTCGAAGAGGTGCTGCGCCGGCGCGACGAGGAGCGCGAGCGCGAGTACCACGACCTGCTCCGCCGCTTCCGTGTGGGCGTGCTGCTGGGCCTGCCCGTGGTGCTCATCGGACACGCCTCCCTGCTGCCGGGGCTCGGCGGGCTCGACCACGGTACGATGCGCTGGCTGTGGGCGCTCTCGGGCCTGCTCAGCATCCCGATCCTCACCTACGTGGGGCGCCGCTTCTTCACGGGGGCGTGGAGCGCGTTCCGCCAGCACGAGGCCACCATGGACACGCTGGTGGCCGTGGGCACGGGCGCCGCCTGGCTCTACTCCACGGCGGCGGTCGCGGCGCCGGGTCTGTTCCCCGAGGGCACCGCGCACCCGTTCTACGAGGCGGTCGCGGTGGTGATCACGCTGGTCGTGCTCGGCCAGGCGCTCGAGGCGCGGGCGCGCGGACGCACCAGCGAGGCCGTGCGCCGGCTCATGGACCTGCGTCCGCCCACGGCGCGGGTGGTCCGTGGCGGAGAGGAGGTCGAGGTGCCGGCGGCCGAGGTGGTGGTGGGCGACCACGTGGTCGTGCGGCCGGGCGAGAAGGTGCCGGTCGACGGCGTGGTGGTGGAGGGGCGCAGCGCCGTGGACGAGTCGATGGTCACGGGCGAGAGCGTGCCCGTCGAGCGGGCCCCGGGCGACGAGGTGGTGGGCGGCACGCTCAACGCATCGGGCGTGCTCGTGGTGCGGGCGACGCGCGTGGGGCGCGACACCGTGCTGGCCCGCATCGTCGAGATGGTGCGGACCGCCCAGGGCTCGAAGCCGCCCATCCAGCGCGTGGTCGACGTGGTGGCCGGCTACTTCGTGCCGGCCGTGATGATCGTGGCGGTGATCTCGTTCGCCGTGTGGTACACGTTCGGGCCCGAGCCGCGGCTCTCGTACGCGGCCGTGGTGGCGGTGGCCGTGCTGGTCATCGCGTGCCCCTGTGCGCTCGGCCTCGCCACGCCGATCTCCATCATGGTCGCGGTCGGCAAGGCGGCCGAGCACGGCATCCTCATCCGTAACGGAGAGGCCCTGCAGCGGGCCCGGCGCGTCGACACGGTGGTGCTCGACAAGACGGGCACCCTCACCGAAGGGCGGCCGGCGCTCACCGACGTGGTCGCCGCGCCGGGGTGGGACGAGGCGCGCCTGCTCGCGCTCACGGCCGCCGCCGAGGCCGGGTCGGAGCACCCCATCGGGCGCTCGGTCGTCGAGGGCGCCCGTGAGCGCGGCGTGACGCTGCCGGCCGCGGCCGACTTCGAAGCCATCCTCGCCG
>RFGQ01000724.1 GCA_003695865.1 Gemmatimonadota bacterium
CCCTCCCCCGCACGGCTGCACATGCCACGAGGCCGGGCCCGTTTCGGGCCCGGCCTCGTGCGCTTTCGGGGGGGTGGACGGCCCCGGCGGGCCGCCCCTCCGTCAGTCGCCCCCTACCTCACCGGCCAGGTGGGGGCTGCGCACCTGTCCGAGCTCGATGGGCAGCGCCACGCGCACGAGCACCGTGAACACGAAGAGCCCCATCGCCCAGATGCCCGCCGTCACGGCGATCTCGACCCACGTGGGGAAGTACTCCACGACCTCGCCGAGCGGCGAGGGGATGAAGCCCGGCACGATGAGCCCGAGACCCTTTTCCATCCAGATCCCGACGAAGAGCAGCAGGCAGGCGGCCGAGAGCCAGAGCCGGTTCCGGCGCAGCGGGTGGATCGTGAGGATGACCGTGGCGGTCACCGTGAGGAGCAGCGACACCCGGATCCACCCCACGAGCGCGTCGGCGCCGTCGAGCCCCACGAACAGGTAGCGCGCACTCTCGCTGTGCTCGGTCGGGTGATAGAACTCCTTGAAGAGTTCGGACCCGAGCATGATCAGGTTCACCTGGGCCGCCACCGTCGTGACCATCGCGAGCTTGCCGAACACGGCGTCTTCGATCGGATACTCGGTCGTGCGCCGGATCACCCAGAGCGCCAGGATCATGAAGGCGGGGCCCGCCGCGAAGGCCGAGGCCAGGAAGCGCGGACCCATGAGCGAACTGTTCCAGAAGGGCCGGGCCGGCAGCCCCGCGTACAGGAAGGCCGTGACCATGTGGATGGATACGGCCCAGAACACCGAGAGATAGACGAACGGGACGTACTTGCGCTTGTCGGGTTCGCGGCCCGTGAAGCGGGTGTAGAGCAGGTAGAACGGGATCAGCAGGTTGAGGGCCAGATAGCCGTTCAGCACGATCACGTCCCAGGCCAGCATCGAGCGCGGGAAGTTGAAGTACCCGATGCCGGGCAGCAGATGCCAGATCCGGTGCGGCCCGCCAAGGTCGACCGTTACGAACGCGAGGCACATGAGGAGCGCCGCGACGGCCACTCCCTCGGCGAAGAGCACCGCCCGCGAGAACGTGACGTCCTTGAGCACGTAGGCGGGCAGCACGAGCATCACCGCTGCCGCGGCGAGCCCCACCAGGAACGTGAAGTTCGAGATGTAGAGGCCCCAGCTCACGTGGTCGCTCATGCCCGTGACGACCAGGCCCTCGCGCAGCTGAATGCCGTACGCCCACAGGCCCACGCCCATGACGAGCGTGAGCGTCCCCATCCACAGATGGTAGCGCGGGCCGCCGCGCGTGGCGGAATCGAGCGCGCTGCGGAAGAAGGCCCTCAGGTGCACGCGTTCCTCCCGGCCGACGGAGAGGCGCCCCCGGGCGCCCCGGCCGCCGGCCCCGTCAGTCCATGAAGTACCAGAACTTGGGCTCCGTCCCCAGATCTTCCTTGAGGCGGAAGACCTTCTTGTGCTCGATCACCCAGCGGATCTCGGAGTCGGGGTCGAGCAGGTTCCCGAAGATGCGGGCCCCCGTCGGGCAGGCCTCCGCACAGGCCGGCAACCGGCCCTGCCGCGTGCGCTGGATGCAGTAGGTGCACTTCTCCATCACACCCTTGCGCCGGGCCCGATTGCCCAGGTAGTGCTGGACCGGGTTCACCTCCTCGGCCGGCACCACGGGCTCGCTCCAGTTGAAGCGCCGCGCCCAATAGGGGCAGGCCGCTTCGCAATAACGGCATCCGATGCACCAGTCGTAGTCGATGACGACGATGCCGTCGGCCTCCTTCCAGGTGGCGCCCACCGGGCACACGTCCACACACGGCGGATTCTCGCATTGGAAGCACTGCGTGCCGAGGTAGAAG
>RFGQ01000725.1 GCA_003695865.1 Gemmatimonadota bacterium
CCTCTGGCCCCGTGCAACCCCGCGCAGTATGGTGCACGTCCCTAACGGGGGTGGGGCTCGACGTGAGCGCCGCTCTCCCCCCGGGGACCGGAGGTCGGGCGGCGCGGATGCGCAGGGCAGTTCGGCCACCGGCTGGACTACTCACTGCAGCATTGGAGTCGGCCATGCGCGCGCTTTTCGGCGGCCTTCTTGCCGGCGCGATCGTGCTCACCTCGCCCGCCCTCGCGGGCGCGCAGCAGGCGGAGCACGATCCCGACCGCGGCCTCCCCCTCGAGCCGGCCCGCTGGGCCCGCTTCACCACGCACGAGGGCACGTGGATCTCGCTCGACGTGAGTCCCGACGGGCAGTCGATCGTCTTCGATCTGCTCGGCGACCTCTACCGCATGCCGATCACCGGCGGCGAGGCGACGCGGCTCACGGTGGGGCTTCCCCACGACATGCAGCCCCGCTTCAGCCCCGACGGTTCGCAGATCGTGTTCGTGTCGGATCGGAGCGGCGACAACAACGTCTGGGTGATGCCGGCCGAGGGCGGCGAGCCGCGCCAGATCAGCAAGGGCATCGGTTCGCGCTTCCTCTCGCCCGAGTGGATGCCCGACGGCGACTACATCGTGGTGTCGCGCGCGGCCCCGCGGCAGGGGCTCGAGAAGCTCTGGCTCTACCACACGGGCGGCGGCACGGGCATCGAGATGGTGGGTGGTCCCCGGGGACTGCGCATGATGGGCGCGTCGGTCGATCCGACGGGCCGCTTCATCTGGTACGCGCAGCGCACGGGCACCTGGTCGTACAACGCGATCCTGCCGCAGTACCAGATCTGGGTCTACGACCGCCAGACGGGCACGCGCACGCCGATGACCAACCGCTACGGCTCGGCGTTCCGGCCGCAGGTCTCGCCCGACGGCAAGTGGCTGGCCTACGGCGGCCGCCACGATGCCGACACGGGCATTCGCCTGCGTGAGCTGGCGTCGGGCGAGGAGCGCTGGCTGGCGTATCCGGTGCAGCGCGACGATCAGGAGTCCACGGCCAACATGGACGTGCTGCCCGGCTACGCGTGGACGCCCGACGGCAGCGCGCTGGTCATGTCGTACGGCGGCCGCATCTGGCGCGTGCCCGTCGACGGCTCGCCCCCGGTCGAGATTCCGTTCACGGTGCAGGCCGAGGTGGCGATCGGGCCCGAGGTGAAGTTCGAGTACCCGATCGAAGACACGCCCACGTTCACGGTCAAGCAGATCCGCGACGCCAAGCCGTCGCCCGACGGCTCGAAGGTGGTCTTCACGGCGCTCGACCGCCTCTACGTGGTCGATCTGCCCGACGGCACGCCGCGCCGGCTCACCGAAGACGAGGTGGGCGAGTACCACCCCACCTGGTCGCCCGACGGCCGGTCGGTGGCCTACGTGACCTGGGACGACGACGCGGGCGAGGGCCACATCCGCCGCGTCTCGGCCTCGGGCGGGCGCTCGACCACGCTCACGCGCGTGCCGGCCTACTATCAGCAGGTGGCCTGGTCGCCCGACGGGCAGCGCATCGTGGCGGTGCGCTCCTCGCGCCGGAACCTCGAAGAGGCGATCGATCCCTTCATCGGCTTAGGCCTGGATTCGGAGTTCATCTGGGTGCCGGCCGACGGCGGAGACGTCACCGTCATCGGACCCACGAACGGGCGCCGTGCGCCGCACTTCACCGACGATCCGGACCGCATCTACTACTACGGCTTCGTGCGGGCCGACCCGATTCCGGGCTCGCCCCAGGCGCCGCCGCCCACGCTGGCGCTCAGCTCGGCGCGCTGGGACGACACCGACGTGAAGGTGCACCTGCGCGTCACGGCCCGCATCGACGTGTCGGCGGGTGAGGTGGCCGAGGGCTACCGGGTGACGCCCGAGTCGGATCTGGTGATGCCCGAGGAGTACGACGAGGACGGCAACCCGGTGCGCCGGGCGCGCGAGGGCCACGACGACGGCACCGAGCCGCGCGAGCTGATCCCCCGCCGCTCGGCCGGCATGGTGCTGATGGCGCCCCACGGCGATCTGGCGCTCGCGCAGGTGGGCAACGACGTCTACGCGGTCACGGTGCCGCAGATCGGCGGCCAGGTGCCCGAGGTGGACGTGTTCAAGCCCGACTCCGCCGCGGTGCCCGCCTGGAAGCTCAACGAGCTGGGCGCCGAGTTCCCGGCCTGGGGCGCCGACGGACGCACGGTCCACTGGTCGCTCGGCAACGCATTCTTCAGCTACGACCTCGACCGCGCCGGCGAGGACGGCTACGAGCCCGAGGAGCGCCGCATCGAGGTCACGGCGCAGCGCGACATCCCCCGCGGCACGGTCGTGCTCAGGGGGGCGCGCGCCATCACGATGCGCGGCGACGAGGTCGTCGAGAACGCCGATATCGTCATCCGCGACAACCGCATCGTGTCGGTCTCGGCCGGACCGGGCGAGGTGCCCGAGGGCGCCGAGGTGATCGACGTGACGGGCAAGACGATCGTGCCCGGTTTCGTCGACACGCACTCGCACATGTGGAACCTGTGGGGCTTCCACTGGGCGCGTCCGTGGATCTATCAGGCGAACCTGGCCTACGGCGTGACGACGACGCGCGATCCGCAGACGGCCACGACCGACGTGCTCTCCTACGAAGACATGGTGCGCGCGGGACGCATGGTGGGGCCGCGCGTCTATCACACGGGTCCGGGCGTGTTCTCGAGCGACCAGATCCACTCCTACGAGCACGCGCTCGAGGTGCTGCGCAAGTACAGCGACTATTACGACACGAAGACGTTCAAGATGTACATGTCGGGCAATCGCCGTCAGCGTCAGTGGCTGATCATGGCGGCGCGCGAGCTCGGCCTGATGCCCACGACCGAGGGCGGGCTGGACTATCGCCTGAACATGACGCACGCCATGGACGGGTATCCCGGCGTGGAGCACACGATGCCCATCATCCCGGCCTACGGCGACGTGGTCGAGCTGTTCGCGGCCTCGGGCACGGTGAACACCCCCACGCTGCTCGTCTCGTACGGTGGCCCCTGGGCCGAGAACTACTACTACACGCACGAGAACGTGGTGGGCGATCCGAAGCTCACGCACTTCACGCCCAAGCGCGAGCTCGACTTCAAGGCGCGGCGGCTGCAGACGAGCGGCCCGGGACCGGGCGGTTGGTTCATGGACGAGGAGTACGCCTTCCGCAAGCACTCGGCCTGGATCGCGCGGCTGATCGAGGGGGGCGGGCACGCCGGCGTGGGCAGCCACGGGCAGCTCCAGGGGCTGGGTTACCACTGGGAGCTGTGGAGCCTGCAGAGCGGTGGCATGAGCGAGCACGACGCGCTGCGCGCCGCCACGATCATGGGGGCCGAGGCGATCGGCCTGGGCCGCGACCTGGGCTCGCTCGAGCCGGGCAAACTGGCCGACCTGGTGATCCTCGACGCGAACCCGCTCGACGACATCCGCAACTCGAACACGGTCGACCGCGTGATGATGAACGGCCGGCTCTACGACGGCGACACGCTCGACGAGCTGTGGCCGCGAAGGCGACCGGCGCCCGACGAACGATGGCGTCACACGGCGCCCGAGACGCCTGCCGGCATCCGGGGAGGTGAGCGATGAGCGCCCGCACGAAGGTTCTGGCCCGCGCCGCGCTGCTCGCGGCGTTCGCGGCGGCTTCGGCCGCTCCCGTGCTCGCCCAGGGACGTGGGCGTCCGGACCCGCTGCCGCTGCGCGCTGCGCGTACGGCCGAGTTCACGGCCACGGAGGGCACCTGGATGTCGCTCGACGTGAGCCCCGACGGGCAGACGATCGTCTTCGATCTGCTGGGCGACCTCTACACGCTGCCCATCACGGGCGGCACGGCCACGCCCCTGCTCACCGGCATGGCCTACGACGCGCAGCCTCGCTTCAGCCCCGACGGCGAGCGCATCGCGTTCGTCTCGGACCGCAGCGGCGGCGACAACCTGTGGACCATGCGACTCGACAAGACCGACACGAGCCAGGTCTCCAGGGGCAACAACAACCTCTACGTCTCGCCCGAGTGGATGCCCGACGGCGAGTTCATCATCGTGAGCCGCTCGGGCGGGCTGGGCGGGGTGGCCAAGCTCTTCCTGTTCCACCACGAGCGGGGCGCGCCGCTGCCCATGGGCTCCACGGCGGGGCCGCTCAAGATGCTGGGCGCCGCGCCGAGCCCCGACGGGCGCTACATCTGGTACGCGGCCGGCGTGGGCGACTGGCAGTACAACGCGGTTCTGCCGCGCTATCAGCTCTACCGCTACGACCGCGAGACGGGCGTCACGAACGTGATGACGAACCGTTACGGGTCGGGCATGCGGCCGGCCATCTCGCCCGACGGCAACTGGCTGGTCTATGCGACGCGCTACAACGACCAGACGGGGCTCCGCAAGCGCGATCTGCGTACGGGCGACGAGTCGTGGCTCGCCTATCCGGTGCAGCGCGACGAGCAGGAATCGCGGGCGCCGCTCGACCTGATGCCCGGCTACGCGTTCGTGCCCGACGGCTCGGCGATCGTCGTGTCGTACGGCGGCAAGATCTGGCGCGTGCCCATGGACGGCTCGGAGCCTTCGGAGATTCCCTTCGAGGCGCCGGTCAAGCTCGCGATCGGGCCCAAGGTGGCCTTCAAGTACCCGATCGACACGGCGCAGATGGTCACCGCCAGCCAGATCCGTCATCCGGTGGTCTCGCCCGACGGCTCGCAGGTGGTGTTCACGGCGTTCGACCGCCTGTGGATCCGCGACCTGCCCGACGGTGAGCCGCGGCGGCTCACCGACCAGGCCGTGGGCGAGTTCCATCCGCAGTGGTCGCCCGACGGCCGCTGGATCGCCTACGTGACGTGGGATGACGCGGCGGGCGGCCAGATCATGAAGGTGCCGGCGGCGGGCGGCACGCCCACGCAGCTCACGCAGACGGCGGCCGTCTACTACAACGTGGCCTGGTCGCCCGACGGGCAGCGCATCGTCGCCTCGCGCGGCGCCGCGCGCGAACTCAAAGAGGTGTCGGGCATCTACTTCGGGCCGCTGGGCGGCACGTTCGTGTGGGTGCCGGCCGAGGGTGGCGCGGTGACCGAGATCTCGCCCACGGGCCTGCGCGACGTGGCGCACTTCCGCCGCGACCAACCCGACCGGATCTACGCCTACAGCCCGGTCGAGGGGCTGGTGTCGTTCCGCTGGGACGGCACCGACGTGAAGCGCCACCTGGTGGTGCGGGGGCGCCAGGGCGTACCGGGCATCGCGAGCCCGCACCCTGACGAGTGGGAGTACCTGCCTCGGCGCATCGCGCCCTGGCGGCGCGGGCCCGACCCGACCGACCCCGACGCGCCCGCCGAGGCGGGGGCGCCGCAGCCGGCCGGTCTGATCATGCTCTCGCCCGAGGGCGACCGGGCCTACGTACAGTTCGGGCTCGACCTGTTCGTGGTCGACATGCCCGAAGAGATGGCCACGCCGCCCACGATCGTGCTGGCCAACCTGCAGGCCTCGCCCGTGCCGGTGCGCAAGGTGACCGACGTGGGCGGCGAGTTCGCTTCGTGGGCGGCCGACGGGGGCGCACTGTACTGGGCGCTCGGCAACGTGCTCTTCACCTACGACCTCGATCGGGTCGACGCCGAAGAGGAGCAGCTCGAGCAGGAGGCGCACGCCCGGGCGCTCATCCGTGCACGGGCGCTGGCCGTGACCGACTCGCTCAAGCGGGTTCGGGCGCGGGCCGACAGCCTCGAGAAGAAGGGCGAGGAGGTGCCCGACGACCTCGAGCAGGAGATCTTCCGACTGGCCGCCGACTCGGTGCAGGTGGTGGCCGACTCGCTGCTGGCGCGCGCCGACTCGATCCGCCGGGCCGCCGAGCGCGTGGCCGAGAAGGCCGAGCAGGTGCGGGGCGGCGACAAGCGCATCCTGCAGGACACGACCGAGACCTACGAGGCCGAAGAGATCCGCATCGAGGTCGAGCTGCCGCGGGACATTCCGCGCGGCCTCGTGGCGCTCAGGGGCGGGCGCATCATCACGATGGCCAAAGTGCCCGGCGACTCGGCGGGTCCGCACATCATCGAGAACGGCGTCGTGGTGGTGAGGGACAACCGCATCACCGCCGTGGGCCCGGCCGACTCGGTCGAGATCCCCGACAGCGCGCGTGTGATCGACGTGACGGGCAAGACGTTGCTGCCCGGCTTCATCGACACCCACTACCACGCGCAGTGGCTCGTGCCCGAGGTGCACCCGAGCGAGGTGTGGCAGTACCTGGCCACGCTGGCCTACGGGGTGACGACGACGCGCGATCCGCAGACGGCGTTCACCGACATCCTCAGCTACACGGACCGGGTGAACATCGGCGACATGGTGGGCCCGCGCATCTATTCCACGGGCCCCGGCGTGTTCAACAGTGAGAACATCCGCGACGCGAATCACGCCAAGACCGTGCTGCGCCGCTACGCGCGCTACTTCGACACCAAGACGCTCAAGATGTACATGACGGGCAACCGTCAGCAGCGTCAGTGGATCATCGACGCGGCGCGCCAGCTCAAGCTGATGCCCACGACCGAGGGCGGGCTCGACTTCAAGCTCGATCTCACGCACGCCATCGACGGCTATTCGGGCGTGGAGCACAACCTGCCCATCGCGCCCATCTACGGGGACGTCGTGGAGCTGTTCAAGACGTCGGAGACCACCAATACGCCCACCCTCGTGGTGTCGTACGGAGGGCCCTTCGGCGAGAACTACTTCTACACGCACGAGAACGTGCACGACGATCCCAAGCTCAACCGCTTCGTGCCCGAAGAGAACATCGACGCGCGGGCGCGGCGGCGGGGGCCGGGCGCCGGGGGCAGCCCCGGGCAGGCCGGCTGGTTCCTCGACGAGGAGTACGTGTTCCCCAAGCACGCCGCGTTCGTGAAGAAGATGCTCGAGGGCGGCGCGCGCATGGGTGTGGGCAGCCACGGGCAGATCCAGGGGATCGGCTATCACTGGGAGATGTGGGCCATGGGCTCGGCAGGCGCGTCGAACTACGACATCCTCCGGGCCGCCACGATCCTGGGGGCCGAGGCGATCGGCTTCGGCGATCAGCTCGGCAGCATCGAGGAGGGCAAGTTCGCCGACCTGCTCGTGCTCAACTCCGATCCGCTCGAGAACCTGCGCAACACGGTCGACCTGCTCTACGTGATGAAGGACGGCCGGCTCTACGACGCGGAGACGCTCGACGAGATCCATCCCGAGCAGCGGCCGCTGCAGCGCAGGCGCGTGACCGACACCGATCCGCCCATCACGACCGACC
>RFGQ01000726.1 GCA_003695865.1 Gemmatimonadota bacterium
CTGGACGGTCATCGGCGTGCTCGTGGCCGGAGCGGCGGTGACCCTCGGCCTGGTCCTCCGCCCGGACAAGTTGCAGCCGGAGTCGGACCTCGTGGTGAACCTATGAGCCGCCTGACCTCACTCCTCGCCGCGGTGCCCCTCCTCGCCGCGTGCAGCTCCAACGCCATCCTCGAGCTCGAGCTCACCCTCCCGGCCGCTCCCGATCCGAGCGAGCCGCTCTACGCCTTCGTGCAGATGCGCACGAACACCAACTTCGACACGCCCTGGTCCGGCGCGGTCCCCTTCGATGGGATCCCGCTGCAGGACGTCCCGTCCGAACACCTGATCAGCGTCGTGGCCGAGCCCGGGCAGTACGACGACGACCTCTTCGTGCGGGTCAGCTTCTGCCACACTCCCCGATGCGACGGCTTCGGCGACGACTTCGCCCCCGAGCGGCGCCTGCGCATCGAGCACCCGTTCTACGAGCTCAAGCGCACGCGCGCGTCCTGGGTGATCGACGCCGTTCCCACCGAGACCGTGGAGACGCCGGACGTCATCGAGCGGTGCGCGGTCGAGGGCTGCCGCGAAGGGACCACCCGGGACTTCTGCCGCATGTCGGACGGCTCGCATTTCTGTGAGTAGCGCGGCACAGTCGCTCCGATGAGCTCCCCCGGACGTAGCCCCCGCGACTCCCTCACGGAGAAGACCGAGATCGTCTTGCCGCAGTACGCGAACGCCATCGGGACGGCCTTCGGTGGCACCATCATGTCGTGGATCGACATCTGCGCGGCCGTCAGCGCCCAGCGACACTGCGGTCGCGTCGCCGTGACCGCCTCCGTTGACGCCCTCACCTTCCTCGCGCCGATCCGGCTGGGCGACGTGGTCATCCTCAAGAGCCGGGTCAACGCGGTCTTCCGAACCTCCATGGAGGTCGAGGTCACCGTCGAGCGCGAAGACACCGCCACGCGGCAGCGTGTGCTCTGCGCGAACTCGCTGCTCACCTTCGTGAACATCGGAGACGATGGCCGCCCGTGCCCCATCCCGCCCCTCGTGCTCGAGACGGAGGAGGACCGCGCCCGGGACGCGGGCGCGCGGCAGCGACGGGCCCGGCGACTCGCCGCCCGCAGCGGGCGCTCCACCGACTCCTGACCGACCTCTGGGGTCCCCGGC
>RFGQ01000727.1 GCA_003695865.1 Gemmatimonadota bacterium
CGGAACAACGCCGATGACGTCCTGGTGCTGTCTTTCGACGGCAGCGGCGTGGTGATGCGTCCCGAGGGGCTGAGGGCTGCGACGCGTGCAGCGGCAGAAGCCGAGCGCCGGCGCTCGACCGCGCAGACCGCCGGCGCGGTTGGCGCCCGACAACACGGCGTGCGGAAGAACCGCAAGCGCATGGCGGAAGTGGCGGCCGTCTACGACCTCGTCGTCCAGCCCCGGTCGCCCGACGACATCGTGCGCGAGCTGCGGAAGTCGGGCCCCCACAAGCCGCGCCCCCGCGCGACGAACAAGCGGGTGTGGGCCAGCCTGGAGCGGACGGTGCCCACCGTGGTCGAGGACGCCTTCCTCGAAGCCAAGCGCCGAGACCCCGACCAACAGCGGCGCTGGGCGGTGCTGGTGGACGGCAACAAGCACCAGATCGATTCGGTCCTCCAGATGAGCGACCTCTACGGCGTCCCCGTCACCATCGTGGTCGACTTCATCCACGTCCTCGGCTACCTGTGGAAAGCGGGCAAGGCGCTGGTCGGCGGTGATCTCGACGCCATCGAGGCCTGGGTCGAGGAGCGCAGCCGCCGAATCCTGAGAGGGGGCTGCGTCGGCGTCGCAAGGGGGATGCGGTGCTCCGCCACCCACCGCAAGCTCTCCAAGACCGCTCGAAGACCCGTGGACGCCTGCGCCCGATACCTCCTCAACCACAAGCAGTACCTGCGCTACCACGAGTTCCTCGCCGACGGGCTCCCCATCGCCTCCGGGGTCATCGAGGGCACCTGCCGGTCGCTGGTCAAGGACCGCATGGACATCACTGGGGCCCGCTGGGGCCTGCCCGGCGCAGAGGCCGTCCTCAAGCTGCGCGCCCTCCGCGCGTCGGGCGACCTCGACGACTACCTCGAGTTCCACCACCGCCGGGAGCTGGAGCGCAATCACCTCGCGAAGTTCGATGAGAGCGAGCTTGTCGAGCTTCGGTTGGCGGGTTGATGGGAGTCACACCAAAGGAGCCGCACCCCGTGACAGGGGGTGCGGATCGATTCGTGTGACCCGAGAACCCTGGAATGACGGCGAGTTGGTGCCGAGGTCCGGAAGTGCAGGCGGCCTCGGAAGGGTACGGAGCAGTTGCAAAACCAACTCGACCCAAAGGCCGCCTGCGATGACTGCGTACCCCGAAGCCGACTTCTCCTCCAGCCACTCTCTGTTCCAGGCACTGGTGGCGCGCCTGAGCGGCTCGTCTGCTGCTGAGCTGCAACACGGCGAGGTGGAGGAGTTGATCGAAGACGAAGGCCGGGAGCTGCTCCGTGCGCTCTTCCAGGACCACCTGGACCTTCGGGCGGCGCGAGAAGAGGCCAGCGTGAAGCCGGTCGTCGGCGCGGACGGCGTCGAGCGGACCGAGGTGCGACGGGGCAGCCGCCAGCTCGGGACGCTCTTCGGAACCGTCGGCGTGCAACGACTCGCCCTGGTCAAGCGCGGCGTCCACGGCGGGCTTCGGCCGATGGATGCGGAGCTGAACCTGCCAGCGGGTCGGTACTCTCATGGCGTGGCGAGGCGGGTGGCCTGGGGGGTGGCGGAGTCGTCCTACGAGGTGGCCGTCGAGGATCTGCGTCGGGACACCGGCGCGAGCATCGCGAAGCGTCAGGCCGAGCAGCTGGCCGTCCAGGTGACCTGCGACTTCGAGGACTTCTACCTGGCGCGCCCCTTCACCCGGAACAACGCCGATGACGTCCTGGTGCTGTCTTTCGACGGCAGCGGCGTGGTGATGCGTCCCGAGGGGCTGAGGGCTGCGACGCGTGCAGCGGCAGAA
>RFGQ01000069.1 GCA_003695865.1 Gemmatimonadota bacterium
CGGCCGCGCTGGCCGAGGGCCTGGGCGATCTACCGACCGGCGGCGCCCGGGGCGCCTCGGAGCGCGTCGCCGTCGCCGCATGGGGCACCCGCTGGCGGGGGGTGCGCCTGGGCGGGGCCGCCAAGGCGGTGGAGCTGCGCCTGGGCGGACGCAAAGACGCGGCTCTCGCCGCCGACCTGGGCCTTTCGGTCGCATTGGGCGACCTCGCCCTCGGGCTCGCCGCCCGCGACCTGGGCGGCGACTTCGACCTGCGCCCCGGGCGCCTCGACGCGGGCGAGCGTCTCTCCCTGGACGCATCGATCGACGGCGTGCAGGCGGGCCCGCTCGACCTGGCGGCCGCCGGCACGCTCACCCGTGAGCGTGACGGCGACTACGTGCCGGCGGCCGGGTTCGAGGCAGCGTACTGGCCGGTGGTGGGGCGCACCTTCGTCGTGCGTGCCGGGGTGCGCCGCGTGCCCGAGGGACCGGCGCGGTCGTGGACGTTGGGGGGCGCCGTGCGGCTCGACGGCTTCACCCTGGACTACGCGTACCAGCCGTTCGACGGGCTCGACGCGGCGCACCGCTTCTCGGTCGTGTGGCGCTGACGCGCGTTCAGCGCGGCAGACGGGCGGCCCGGTAGGCCGGATCCAGACGCTGGAAGCCGAGGTCGTCGACCACCACCGTACCCGCCTCGGTCCGGTCGAAGACGAGGCGCACTTCCCTGAGCGCCCGCAGGTCGAGGTCGGGACGCACCGCCACGAAGTCCTCGAGCGGCAGGTCGTAGGTCTGCAACAGCAGCTCGGAATGCTGAGCGAAGCGTTGCCGCTCGATGTCGCGGCGGCGGAGCACCCAGGTCTCCAGCGGCCGCCGGATCGGCCCGTAGCGCGAGAGCGGAACCGCCGCGCTCCGTCCCCGCGCGTCGACCAGCTCGACCGAAAGGTCGACCGGCTCCCGGTCGCCCTCCCCGTCCGCGCCTTCGACGCCGCCTCGGACGTCCCGATCCCCTCCCGTGGCCCCGCGGCCCGCCCGTTCGTCACCCTGCTCCGGCCCGGCCGCTGAGTCGCCCGCAGCCCGCCGCGGGCCGGGCTCGTCGTCGGTGGCGGTCAGGTCGAGCACCAGCGAAGTGGATGCGTCCAGACGCCAGGCGCGGGCCAGGGTGTCGGGCAAAATCACCCGGAAGCGCGCCGAAGGCCCCGGCTCGTCGCGCCCCCGCACCCTGTTGTTCCAGCCCAGCCAGACGGCCTGGTTCGCCTGACTCGACGAGGTCGTCGGGCGGTTACGCGACCGCAGCACCATCTCGCGCTCACGCCACACCGACAGGCTGTCGCCCTGCAGGCGCACGCCGGCCGCGGTGCCGCTCGTCACGTCGATGTCTTCCTCGAACGTGGCCAGCGGGCGGAAGCTTCCATGGCGGAAGCGCACCACGTACATCGTCTCGGGCAGCCATCCGCCCGCGACCCGGTGATCCCGGAACATCGGCTTGAAGCGGTCCTCGCCCTTCAGGGTCGTGTCGAGGAACGCCGACACGTACACGCGCGCGAAGTCACGCTGGTCCTCGGGGTCGAGCAGGCCCCGAAGGTCGAGGATCCGCCCCGAGCGGGGCCCGTTGTCGTGGTTGTTCCAGACCGTGTTCCACTGCCCGTGGTTCGCCCGGTAGACGTAGATCGCCGTCTTGATCCAGGGCGCCCCGTCGGTGAAGCGCAGGCGGTTGTACAGGCGCAGCCCGTGGAAGCTGGTGACGTCGCCGTCGTGGGAGCCGTGGAACACCATGTAGTTGATGTTCTCGAGCGGCACGAAGCGGTCGGTGGGAAGGTACTGCCCGTCGACGGGCGCGATGGCGATGATCGTGCGCAGGTCGAAGCCGAAGTCGAAACGCAGGCTCGCGTCGTCGGGGTAGTGGGTGAGCCGGTTGAACGCCGCCGCGTGCCCCACCGCTTCCCCCCCGCGCGAGTGGCCGATGAGCGCCAGCCGATGCCAGTCGACCCGGTCGTGGAAGGGGTTCGCGGGATCCGCCGTGAAGCCCCGCCAGGCCTCGAGGTGTTTGAGCAGCAGCCACCCGCGGCCGTCGTTCTCGCCGCGGATGGCGCCGTTGACGAAGTTCATGTCGACCGAGGCGACGATGTAGCCGCGCGAGGCCAGCAGCGTGCCCAGGTAGTCGTAGCCGGGGTCCGAGAAGTCGCGCGGGTCGTGGTTTCCGTGCACCACGAGCACGAGCGGAAAGGGGCCCTCGCCCCGCGGGTACCACACACGCGCGTTGAGCGGGAAGCCCTTCGGCGTGAAGCCCCAGTAACGGTTTCGCTCGCGCGCACGATCGCCCAGCGACACCAGCTTGCTCGCGTCGACCGAGTCGGTCGTGAAGGCGACGCCCTCGGCGTATTCGGGCCGGTGCCGGTCGCCTCCGCTGCCGTATGTCAGCGTGGCCACCTCGAACGGCCCCGGAGCCGATGGGCTGGGGCCGGCGATCTCCTGGCGCGCGAGCACCACGGGTGCGTCGCTGCGCTCCAGCTTGAGCGGCGGGTAACAGGAGAGCACGAGCGCGGCGGCCCCGAGGGCGCAGAGCCGGGTCGCGGCGGGCGGGAAGAGGCGCGAGCGCTTCATGCGGCGAAGCTAAGCGCCGCACGCCTGCCGTGCACGTGCCGGAGTGGCTGTCCGCCGGGGAGCGCGTGCCGCCCTTCCGGCCGGGCCAAGCGGGAATGGACGCGGCGCGTCGGGCGCCGCCTCGAGCCTCACCCCCCAGCCGGGACTGGCCCCGCCGCCGCCGCCACACCATCCTTCCGCACACCCCCGCAC
>RFGQ01000728.1 GCA_003695865.1 Gemmatimonadota bacterium
CGGGCAAACCTTCGGGCGGGACACGGAGCGCCCGCTTGCCGCTCGCAACGGGCTTTCGGTAAGTTCCGGCGCTTTTCCGGGCCGCCCGCCCGGTTCGGAGCACACGCCGAGTCCCATCCAGAACCTGTCCGTGAGAGGCCCCGATGGCCGACTACACGCATGCCGTGGTCCCCGACGGCGACCCCATCCGCATCGAAGACGGCCGCGCCGCCGTTCCCGACAACCCCATCGTGCCCTTCATCGAAGGGGACGGCATCGGCCCCGACATCTGGCGGGCCACGCGCGCCGTCGTCGACGCCGCCGTCGAGAAGGCCTACGACGGCGTGCGGCGCATCGCCTGGATGGAGATCTACGCCGGCGAGAAGGCGTTCGAGAAGACGGGCGAGTGGCTGCCCACCGAGACGTTCGAGGCGCTGCGCGAGTTCAAGGTGGGCATCAAGGGCCCGCTCACGACGCCGGTGGGCGGCGGCATCCGCTCGCTGAACGTGACGCTCCGTCAGGTGCTCGACCTGTACTCGTGCGTGCGGCCCGTGCGCTGGATCCCCGGAGTCCCCTCGCCCATGAAGGAGCCCGAGAAGCTCGACGTGGTGATCTACCGCGAGAACACCGAGGACGTCTACGCGGGCATCGAGTGGGCGTCGGGCACGCCCGAAGTCGAGCGGTTGCGGACGTTCCTCGCCGAGCAGATGGGAATCGAGGTGCGCGAGGGCAGCGGCATCGGCATCAAGCCGATCAGCCCCTTCGGCACCAAGCGCCACGTGGCCGCCTCGATCCGCTACGCGCTCGAGCGCAAGCGCGCTTCGGTGACGCTCGTCCACAAGGGCAACATCATGAAGTACACCGAGGGCGCGTTCCGCGACTGGGGCTACGAGGTGGCGCGCGAGCGCTTCGCCGAGCAGACGCTTCCCGAGTCGGACGTCTGGGAGGGCGCCGATCCGGCCGGGCGCGTGGTGATCAAGGACCGCATCGCCGACGCCATGTTCCAGCAGGTGCTGCTGCGTCCCGACGAGTACGACGTGATCACCACGCCCAATC
>RFGQ01000729.1 GCA_003695865.1 Gemmatimonadota bacterium
CGCACACGGCCCGTGAGCTTGTTCGAGAACGAGTCGCCCACCGGGTTCTCGGGGTCGTTGACGTCTTCGGAATCGAGATGCGTGAACGTGCCGCCCACCGAGAGACCGGCGCCCGGATAGACCGTGGCGGCGAGCTCCACGCCGCGGTAGAGCAGCTCGTCGACGTTCACGTTCTGGAAGGCCGGCAGGCCCTGCTCCTCGCGGCCGAGCGCGCGTACGCGCACGCCGTCGAAGATCTTGTTGCGGAATCCGAAGGCCTCGGCCTCGACCCAGCGGTTCCGGAAGCGGATGCCCAGGTCGACGTTGAAGCTGGTCTCGGCGTCGAGGTCCGGGTTGCGCACCTGGAAGCCCGAGCCTTCGGGCGTCGGCCCGTTGAAGAAGCGCTCGATCAGGTTGGGTGAGCGGAACGCGCGCCCGATCGAGGCCACGAGCGCCACCTGGTCGTTCACGTCGAAGAGGGCGTTCAGCGATCCAACGACCGTGCGGTCCGACCGGGACACGGGCGGATCCTCGAGCCCCTCGGTGCGCTCGGTCTCGGCGCGGATGTCCTCGAAGCGGCCGCCCGCGATCACCGAGAAGCGGTCCGAGAACTCGATCTCGCTCTGTACGAACACACCCAGCCGGCGGAAGGTCGCGTTGGGGATCTGCGGCCGGTCGACCACCGTCTCCATCGGGGGGCCGAAGCCGCTCACCACCGTCGTGCTGAGGTCGGTGCCTTCGGAGTCGTCGCGGCTGAAGTCGACGCCGTAGGTGAACAGCGCCCGGGCTCCGGCGGCCTTGCGGGCCTCGGCGCGGAAGCCGGCCGTCGTGATGTCGGTGAAGTTCCGGTTCTCGATCGACACGCCGGCTCCGGGAGGCGCCTGGGGACCGAACGACTGGAAGAAGTTCAGCGTGAGTTCGCGGTCGTTGTCGACAACGAAGGCGCGGGCGTCGAGGCGGTCGGCGAGGGCCCAGCCCAGGTCGAGCCCCTCGTACCCGAACGTGAACTTGTCGACGTTCTGATCGGGGTAGAGGATCGTGATCTCGGGCAGCCCCTGGGCGTAGCGGGCCGGATCGACGTCGCCGAAGCCCGCGTCTTCGGCCCGGTACCCCTCGTAGCGGGCCGTGAGCTGCTGCCCGGGGGCGATTTCGAGGCCGAGGCGCAGGTCGAAGTTGCGGTCGTCGACGCCGGTGTTGTTCACGGGCGTCTCGTCGGACAGCGTGATGTTGCCGAAGGTGCCGGCGGGGGCTTCGTACGCACCGGCCGAACGCAGCGTGGCCCCGAAGTGGTACGACAGGCGGCCCTGGCGGCCGAACAGGCGGCCGCTCCAGCGGTTCTGGTCCTCGGCCGCGCCGTAGCGATACCCGAA
>RFGQ01000730.1 GCA_003695865.1 Gemmatimonadota bacterium
CGGCGAGCCTCGCGGGCGGTGGATACCCCTGCGGCGACCTTCGTCGAGGGCGGCTGAGGCTTCACCCCTCGTCCACCCGCGCGGCGACCAGGGCGACGCGGGCGCCGTCGGGGCTCACGGCGATGCGGCTGAACGACAGCCCCATCGAGGTGAAGTCGGCGATCAGGTGCCAGTCGTCGGCCAGCCGGGGGTTCCACTCGTAGATGCGGCTTCCCGAGGCCATCAGGATCGTGCCGCGCGGCGTCCACGCGTGGAAGTCGCCGTCGTCGAGCGCGCGCACCAGCCGGCTCGAGGAGCGCGTGTCCATGTCGAGGCGCATGATCCACGACTCGCCGCTCTCGGTGCGCTGCGTGTAGCTGAGCGCGCGTTGGTCCGGAATGCGGTGCATCGAGCGGCCGATGCCGGTGGCGAGCGTGTCGACCTTTCCCGTGCGCGGGTCGCCACCCACGAGGGCGGGGGGCTGCCCCAGCACGAACATGATCACGAAGTCCTCGTCGCCCCAGGCGTGGTAGCCCACCGGCATGAGCCGGGGGAAGAGCGGTTCGGCGTCCATGCCCTCCATCGACATGCGCCACAGGCGCTGGGTCGAATCCGGCTCGACCCGAACGACCGTGATCGCGCGGTCGCCCGGCACCGGCGTGGGCGAGTACTCGCTCATGTCTTCCGTGCGCGTGATGCGCGTGTCGCGCAGACCCTGCAGGTAGAGGCGATGGATGTCGGTCTGGCCGTCGTTGCCGTCGTCGTAGGCGGCCGTGTAGAGCAGGGAACGTCCGTCGGGCGTGAAGAAGGGCTGATTGTCGTAGAAGTCCGGGCGGTTCGTGACGTTGACGGGAGCCAGGATCACGGACCAGCCCTCGGCGCCGGTCAGCAGGTCGGCCAGGTAGATGTCGGTCTGCGGCGCCTGGGCGGTGGCCGCCGAGGCGCCCGCGAGCACGAGCAGGGTGGCCATGGCTGCCGCACGGCGGGCGGAGGCGGCGGAAGCGAGCGCCATCGGTGTCTCCCTCTTGAGCGTTCCGGCGCCGGGCGCGCCCTGCGCCCCGCGTGAACCGGAGGCTAGCGCGGAGCGCCCGAAGGCGGCAAGGTGGGGGCGGTTGCAACCGCCCGCGTGCGCGGAACGTCGAAGTCTGCGGAGCCGAACCGGACATCCGTTTCTCGCGCGCTGCCGCGGTGAAGGTGCGGCTCACGGCGCCGCCGACCGACGACCAGGGACGGGGAGGGGACGATGCGGGGGAGTAGTTCGGTCATCATCATCCGGGGACCGTTGCAGGTGGCTCTGGTGGCGGCCCTGATCGCCGCGCCGCTCCGGGCGCAGGACCGCGTGGTGCCGGCGTCGGCGGGTGGGCCCGGGGTCGCGCCTGCGCCGGTACGCGTCCCCCCGGCGGGCGGCCCCATCGAGATCGACGGCGTCCTCGACGAGCCGGCCTGGCAGCGTGCCGCCCGTCTCGAGATGCCCTACGAGTGGTTCCCGGGCGACAACATCCCGGCGCCCGTCGACACCGAGGTCTTCCTCACGTTCGACGCGAACCACATCTACGTGGCCTTCCACGCCTACGACCCCGACCCGTCGCAGATCCGGGCCCACGTCGCCGACCGCGACACGCCGTTCCGCAACGACCATGTGGGCTTCATCATCGATCCGTTCAACGACGAGCGGCGCGGCTTTCAGTTCCGCATCAACCCGCTCGGCGTGCAGATGGACGCGGTCTTCAGCGAACTGGAGGGCTTCGAGGACTTCAGCTGGGACGCGATCTGGGAGTCGGCGGGTCGCATCACCGACGACGGCTACATCGTCGAGGTCGCGGTGCCCACGAAGTCGCTGCGCTTCCAGAACACGGACGGCGAGCAGACCTGGGGCTTCATCGGTTTCCGCTCCTACCCGCGGGCGATCCGCCACCGGCTGCGCACGATGTACACCGACCGCAACCGCGCCTGTCTGCTCTGCCAGGCCCAGAAGCTGACGGGGTTCCGGGGGCTGACCGCGGGCCGCAACGCCGAGATCACGCCCACGCTCACCGCCACGCGCACGGACGCACGCGCCGACTTTCCGGCCGGCGACATGGAGAACGGCGACCCCGACTACGAGCCCGGCGTGACGGCGCGCTGGGGCATCACGCCCAACCTCACGCTCAACGCGACCGCGAACCCGGACTTCTCGCAGGTCGAGGCCGACGTGGCGCAGCTCGACGTGAACAACCGCTTCGCGCTGTTCTTTCCCGAGCGGAGGCCGTTCTTTCTGGAGGGTGCGGACTTCTTTCTGACACCGATCAACGCCGTCTTCACGCGTACCGTGGCAGACCCCATCGCGGGCGCCAAGCTCACCGGCAAGCAGGGGAGCAACGCGCTCGGCGTGTTCGTGACGCGGGACCGGACGAACCAGATCCTCTTCCCCTCGAACCAGGGATCGGGGGCGACGTCGATCGGCGATACCATCGACGCCGCGGTCGTGCGCTTCCGGCGCGACATCGGCAACGGGTCGACGGTCGGAGGGGTGTTCACGGCGCGGGAAGGAGACGGCTACCACAACCGTGTGGGCGGCGTGGACGCCTTCTGGCGCATCTCGCGCTCGAACACGCTCAGCGTGCAGCTTCTGCGCTCGTCCACCGAGTATCCCGCACCGGTGGCCGAGACGTTCGGCCAGCCGCGGGATGCCTTCGAGGGCCACGCGCTGCGCGTGCAGGTGAACCGTCAGACCCGCGACTGGTTCGCGCAGGTGACCTACGAGGAGCGTGACCCCGACTTCCGCGCCGATGCGGGCTTCGTGCCCCGCGTCGACACCCGCAGCGTGAGCGGTTTCGTGAACCGCAACGTCTTCGCGGCGCCCGGCCGCTGGTTCAGCGTGCTGAGCGCCGGCGTGAGCGCCTCGCACACCGAGGACTTCGACGGCGAGACGACCGACCAATCGGTGGCGGTGTTCGCGAACTACTCGGGTCCGCTCCAGTCGAACTTCGGTTTCAACGTCTCCCGCAACCGCCAACGCTTCGCCGGCGAGCTCTTCGACCTCACCAGCGTGGGCTTCGGCGGCAACCTGCAGCCCAACGGCGACGTGACCGTGGGCCTGAACGGTTCGTACGGCGACGCCGTGGACTTCAACAACGCCCGCAAGGCGCGCCAGATCGTGCTCGTGCCCAACCTGTCGCTTCGCCTCGGGCGGGGTATCGAATTGGGTGCGTCGCACACGTTGCAGCGGCTCACGCGCGGCGGTGAGCGGGTGCTGCTCGCCAACCTCACGCAGGGAAGGCTGCTGTATCACCTGAACGTGCGCACCTTCGTGCGTGCGATCGTGCAGTACCGGGACGTGCGCCGAACCGAAGAGCTCTTCCAGCTCCCCGTGCCGCCCGAGAGCCGCTCGTTGTTCGCGCAGTTCCTGTTCTCGTACAAGTTGAACCCTCAGACGGTGGTCTTCCTCGGGTATTCCGAGAACGGGAAGGGCAGCGACACATTCGACCTCACGCGCAGCGACCGTACCTTCTTCGTGAAGCTGGGCTACGCGTGGCGCCCCTGAGGGGACGGACCGGCGCCGGCGGCGGGCGGCGCGTGGAGGCGCCGTCAGGCAACCGCTGCGGCGCCGCGCGTCGTCCTACACGTGTCGTTGGAAGCCGGGCGGGCGCGCGGTAACCGGAGCCAGGCAGAGTTTCGACGGAATCCGGCTCGGGGTCGAGGGCGGCCTCCGATGGGCCTCTCAGGGAGAACGATGTGTCCGATGTGCACGCGCTGACCGAACTACAGATCTCGCTCCTGCGGGTGCTGTGGGAGCGCGGGGAGGGCAGCGCGCAGGACGTGCACGAGGCGCTGGCCGGCGAACGGGACCTGGCCCTCACCACGGTGGCCACACTGCTTGCCAGGCTGGAGCGGCGCGGCATCGTGCGCCACCGGCGCGAGGGGCGCCGCTTCATCTACCGGGCCTGCGTGAGCGAGCGCGAGGTGCGTCGCTCGAAGCTGCGCGAGATCACCGAGACACTC
>RFGQ01000731.1 GCA_003695865.1 Gemmatimonadota bacterium
CCCATGTGCCTGCCACGCCGCCGCCGGGCCAGCCCGGCGTTCACAGCTTCCCGTCCCCCGTCCCGCGTCCGACCGGCGCGCCCCACCGTGCTCCTCGCCGCGCTCGGGCTCTTCGTCACGACGGTGGCGGGCTGCGAACGGACAAGCCCCGCGTCGGACGGCCTGCCGATGGCGAGCGTCGAGCGCCGGGACAGTGCGGGCGTCGAGATCGTCGAAGTGGGCGCGCTGCCCGAAGACGCCCTGGCCCGGGGCTGGTCCCTGGCCGACGAGCCCGCGCTCGTCCTCGGCGGCATCGACGCCGGCGACGCCTACCAGTTCTTCCAGGTGAGCGGGGCGCGCCTCCTGCCCGACGGGCGCCTCGTGGTCGTCTCGCGCGGCGCGAAGGACGTGCGCGTCTACGCGCCCGACGGCACGCCTCTGGCCGTCCACGGCGGACCCGGGGAAGGCCCGGGCGAGTTTCAGGCCCCTCAGCTGCTCGGCATGCGCGGCGACTCGCTCGTGGTGTTCGACACGCCGCTGGCGCGGGTATCGCTCGTGCACCCCGACGACGGCGTCGTGCGCACCTTCCAGGTGCACCCCGAGGGCGTGGGGTATCCGATCGGCCAGGGGCTGGTGGCCGGGCGCGCCGTCCTCATCGGAGGTGGCGCGAGCTTCTCGTCGTCGGACGGCGGCATGCCCAGCGGACTCCTGCGGCCGCCGTCCACTTATGTGAGCGTGGACTTCGACGGTCGTGAGGCGGTCCGTTACGGCGACTTCCCCACCTTCGAGATGTGGGCCGAGGTGCGCGACGGCGGCTTCTCGGCGACCTCGTTGCCCTTCGGCCTCGTGACCGTCGTCGCCGTGGGCGACCTGTTCTGCCTGAGCACCTCGGAGGCCTACGAGGTCCGCTGCTGGGACGTCGAGGGGAGGCTCGTGCGCGTCCTTCGGGTCGATCGACCGCGGCGGCCGGTGGGCGGCCCCGCAATCGATGCGTACCGGCACGCCCTGCTCGAGGATGCCGAGAGCGAAGAGGCCGGACGCGCCGCGCTGCAGCGCATGCGCGACATGCCCCTGCCCGACCGCATGCCCGCCCTGGGCGCGTTGGCGTTCGACGACCTCGGGAACCTGTGGGTCATGGACTACCGGCCGCGGGGCGAGGCGGGCCCCAACCGATGGACGGTCTTCGCGCCCGACGGCGCGCCCATCGGCCGCGTGGCCACCCCCGACGGCTTCCAGCCCACGCAGGTGGGCGAGGACTTCGTGGTGGGGGTCGGCCGCGACGAACTCGGCGTCGAGCGCATCGAGGTACGGCGGCTCGAGCGGGGCGGCTGAGCCCGGGGCTCGCACGGGACGGGGCCGACGCCCTAGGTTGTCGCCGCCCGACCCGGAGACCGACCCCACGAGGTGCCCGTGCCCCGCCCCACACGTCACCCGTACCCTCACCGGCATTGCCCCGCTGCGCCCGGTCCCACGTGCGGCCGCACGCCGCTGCCGCCCTCGCCGGGCCGCACGGTCGGCCGCTGGCTTCCGCTCGTGCTCGCCTCGGTGCTCCGCGCCGGAGTCGCCGGAGCTCCCCCGCCCGCTTCGGCGCAGCAGGGCGAGTTCGTCCGCCTCGACGAGCGCACGTGGGCGTTCATCGACGGCGGCGACGCCTCGTCGAACGGCGCCATCCTCGCCGGGCGCGACGCGGCGCTCGTGGTCGACCCGGGCCTCACGCCCGCAGGCGCGCGCCGCCTCCTCGCGCAGGCCGAGACCCTGAGCGGCGTGCCGGTCCGCTGGGTGGTGCTCACGCACTGGCATCCGGACCACGCGCTCGGCGTGACCTGCCTGGGCTACGGCGCGGCGGCCGGCGGCACCGGGCCGGCGGCGCGCGCGGCGCAGCGCCCCACGGTGCTCGCACACCCCTACACGCGCCGCCGGCTGGCCGAAGAGGCCGCCCGCACCGCCCGCTCGCTCGCCCGGTCGCTTCCGGCCGACACCGGCATGGGCGCCTGCCGGGTCCATCTGCCGGACGCGGTCGTCGACACGGCCCGTTGGATCGACCTGGGCGGGCGGCGCGTGCGGGTGTTCCATCCCGGGCGGGCGCACACGCCGGGCGACCTCGTGGTGTGGGACCCCGACGGCCGCACGCTGGCCGCCGGAGACGAGTTCATGCACGCCTCGAGCCCGTCCATGGGTGAGGGCAGCGCCTTCGTGTGGCGCTCGGTCCTCGACGGGCTGGTCGCGCTCGAGCCGCGCCACGTCGTGGCCGGGCACTTCGGACCCAGCACCCCCG
>RFGQ01000732.1 GCA_003695865.1 Gemmatimonadota bacterium
CTACTACGCCAATTCCTTCGTCTGCGAACCGCCCGATCCCGGCGCCGTGGTCGCGTGGAGCACCTACGAGCAGGACCGCTTCGCGGCGGCGGTGCGCCGGGGCAACGCGTGGGGGGTTCAGTTCCACCCCGAGAAGAGCTCGACCGCGGGCCTTGCGGTCATCGAACGTTGGGTGGCCGAAGCGTGGCGGGTCGGCCGGGCGCCGGGACGTGGTGCGGGCGTGGATCCGTCCGGCTCGGGGAGCGCCGCGAGCGGCGAGAACGCAGGAGGCGCCGCGTGATCGCCCTGCCCGCAATCGACCTGCGCGGGGGACGCTGCGTCCAGCTCGTCGGCGGGCGGCCCGAGACCGAACGGGTCTCGCTTCCTGATCCGCTCGCGGTCGCCGATCGCTGGTGGGCTACCGGCTTCCGCGAGCTGCACGTCGTGGACCTGGACGCCGCGCTGGGTCGGGGGACCAACCGGGCCGTGGTCGCGGCGCTGCTGGCCCAGTGGCCGGGACGAGTCCAGGTGGGCGGCGGTGTGCGCGACGAGCGCGCGCTCGCCGAGTTGCTCGAGGCGGGCGCGGAGCGCGTCGTCGTGGGCACCCGCGCGGTCGAGGACCCCGACTGGCTCGCAGCGGCGGCGGCGGCCTACCCGGGGCGCCTCGTGGTGGCCGCCGACGTGCGCGAAGGCAGGGTGGTCACGCGGGGCTGGACCGAGGCGATCGCGCTGGACGCCGAAACGCTGTTCACGCGGCTCGCCCCGCTGCCGCTGGCCGGCGTGCTGGTGACCGACGTCGACCGTGAGGGCCGCGCGGGCGGCATCGACCGCGAGGCCGCGACGCGCCTGACAGGCGCCTGCCCCCACCCTCTGATCGCCTCGGGCGGCGTGCGCGACATGGACGACCTCGACGCCCTCGACCAAGCGGGCGCTCACGGCGTGGTGCTCGGCATGGCGCTCTACACGGACCTGCTCGACGCAACCGCGGTCGCGGCGCGCTGGGGTGGGTCCGACGGAAAGGAGAACGGCCGATGAGCCGCATCGAACGCGAAACCCGAGAGACCCGCATCGCGCTGGACGTGCAACGGGGCGAGGGGCGGGCCGACGTGGAGACCGACGACCCGTTCCTCACGCACATGTTGGTCGTGCTCTGCCGCTACGCCGGCCTCGACCTGACCCTGCGCGCCACGGGCGACCTGCTGCACCACCTGGTCGAGGACGTCGCCATCGCGCTGGGGACGGGCCTGGCCGACGAGGTCCCGGCCACCGCCACGCGCTACGGAGCCGCGCTCATCCCCATGGACGACGCGCTCGTCGAGGCGGCGATCGACGTGGGCGGGCGCGCCTACTACGAGGGCGGCCTGCCCTCGGGACTCTACGAGCACTTCCTGCAGAGCCTGGCGATGAACCTGGGCGCCACGCTCCATGTGCGGGTGCTGCGCGGCCGCGACCGGCACCACGTGGTGGAGGCGGCGGTGAAGGCCACGGGACTGGCCCTGCGTCAGGCGCTGGGGGAGGGAGGCTCGGTGTTCAGTACGAAGGGGAGCGTGCGTCTGGAGCGGAAGCCGGACGGCGTGCTCGACGAACCGGGTCTCGACGCGCCGGACGCCACCGGCGGGGGTACCGGCCCGGAGGGCACGCAGGCGGGCGGGCGGTCAGGCGAAGGCCCGGACGAATCGGCGGGGACGGGGGCGGGCGACACGGGCGGCGGAGGAGGCGCACCGTGCTGAAGCCACGCGTCGTCGTCTGCCTCGACGTCAAGGACGGGCGGGTCGTGAAGGGCACGAACTTCCGTGCGCTGCGCGACGTGGGAGACCCCGTCGATCTGGCCCGGCGCTACGAAGCCGAGGGCGCCGACGAGATCGTCTTTCTCGACATCTCCGCCTCCGAGGAGGGCCGGGGCACGTTCCTCGACGTGGTGCGCCGCACCGCCGAGACGCTGTTCGTGCCCCTCACGGTGGGCGGCGGCGTGCGCTCGGTGGACGACATGGGGCGACTGCTGCGGGCCGGCGCCGACAAGATCAGTGTGAACAGCGCCGCGGTGCGCGATCCGGGCCTGCTGACGGCGGGAGCCGAGCGCTTCGGTTCGCAGTGCGTCGTGGTGTCGGTGGACGCGCGGCGCGAAGATAACGGCGGCGCCGCGATCGGCTCGCCCCCCCGCTGGCGCGCGTGGACGCACGGGGGCAAGCAGCCCACCCCTCTGGACGCCGTGGACTGGGCCGCCGAGGCCGTACGGCTGGGCGCCGGCGAAGTGCTGCTCACCTCGATGGACCGGGACGGCGTGCGCACCGGCTACGACCTGGAGCTCACGCGGGCCGTCGCCGGGCGGGTGAGCGTGCCCGTCGTGGCCTCGGGCGGCGCGGGCGAAGCCGCCCACCTGCGCGACGCCTTCCGGGCGGGCGCGCAGGCCGCGCTCGTGGCCGGCATCCTGCACGACGGCCTCACCACGGTGGGCCGGCTCAAGGCCGCGCTGGCCGGCTGGGGCCTGCCCGTGCGCCACACCCCGCCCGACGGAGCCCCGAACGAGGAGAACGAGCGATGACGGACGGCGGCACGGACCGGACGCTGGCGCGTCCGGCGGATCTGGAGGGTCTGCGCTTCGACGAGCGCGGCCTGCTGCCCGTGGTCGCGCAGGACGCGACGGACGGGCGCGTGCTCATGGTGGCGTGGGCCGACCGGGAGGCGCTCGAACGCACCCTCGAGACCGGACGCATGCACTACCGCTCGCGGTCGCGGAGCACCCTGTGGGAGAAGGGCGCCACGTCGGGCAACACCCAGACGGTCGTGTCGCTGCACGCGGACTGCGACGGCGACACGGTGCTCGCCCTGGTCGAACCGGCCGGACCCGCCTGCCACACCGGCGAAGCGACCTGCTTCGGACCCGGGTCGGGCGTGCCTGCCCGCGCCGCCGGCCGCGATCCCCTGGACGCGCTGTGGAGCGTGCTGGCCGAGCGCCGGCGGTCGGCGGCCCCGGCCGAAACGAGCTATACCGCGCGCCTGCTGGGCGACGAGAACCTGCGGCTCAAGAAGCTCGGCGAGGAGGCCACCGAACTGGCGCTCGCGCTGGCGACGGGCAAGCGGGAGCGGGCGGTGGAGGAGGCCGCCGACCTGCTCTACCACGTGCTCGTGGGCCTGCTGGCGGCCGGCGCCTCGCTCGACGATGTTCGTGCGGAGCTGGCGGCGCGGGCGCGGTGAGGCGGCCCGGCGCCGTCTCTCGTCACTCCTCTCGAAGCACCTCCACAGGGTCGCGCGGGCTCATGCGGGAGACGGGCAGAAAGATGGCGGCTGCCGAGAGCAGCGTCAGCGACAGCACGACCCCCGCGAACACAAGGGGATCATACGCCTCGACGCCCCAGATCAGGTGATCCAGAAGGCGCGCGACGGCCGCGGCCGCAAGCATCCCCGTCAGGAGCCCCCAGACCACCAGACGCAGTCCACTCGCGCCGACCGTCCACAGGGCGCGGGACTGCGTCGCCCCCAGAGCCATCCGCACGCCGATCTCGCCGCGCCGCGCGAGCACGTCGTGCGCGACGATCCCGTACAGGCCGATGCCCGCGAGCAGCAGCGAGACCGCTGCGGCCACGGCGAGGAATCCGGCCTGGAAGCGCTGCCGGCTGAACGCCTGAGCAACCACATGGTCTAGGGTTTCGATCTCACCCAGCGGCAGATGCGGTGCGGCGGCGGCGAACGCCGCCCGCAGAGCGGGGATCGAGGCCTCGGGGTCGCCCGATACGCGGATCACCCAACTCGGACTGAACCACGTGTGGAAGACGCGGAGCTGCTCCCCTGAAGCCTGATCGACGGAGAAGTAGATCGTCGGGGTCTCCCACACCGGACGCCCCACCTCTCCCCAACCCGCGGACTGCTGCACATTGCCGACCACACCGACGATGACCGCGCCTGGTCCGTCCGCGAGATCGAGGTCGAGCGGCGTGTCGAGCGGCGGCTGGTCTTTCAGGTACCGCGCCACGAACGCCTCGTTCACCACGACGGCCATCGCGCCACCCGCGCGGTCCGCCTCCGTCGGAACACGTCCCTGGAGCAGTGGAATCTCCATGACCTCGAACACACGCGGGGTGACATAGACGGCATTCGTCGTCACCCAGGCGCCGGTACCGGGCAAGCGCAGTGAGACGTTCAGCGCCCGTTCGTAGGGCAGCGTGAGCGAAACGGCGGCGTCCGCCACCCCGGGCGTCTGGCGGAGGCGAGCGAGCGTCTCACGGAAGAGCGCGGACACCGACTCGCGGTCCGCGTAACGGACATCGTCGAGCGAAGCGCGCGCGGCCACCAGGCCGTCCGTCCGGAACCCCGGGTCCAGCCGTTCCAGGTATCCGTAGCTCCGCACCAGCAGGCCCGCCATGAAGAGCAGCGGGGTGACCAGGCCGAGCTGACCCGCGACCAGGATCCGACGCAACCGTGCGCTCCCGCGGCCGACCACCGTGCGCGAACCCGCGACCAACGAGCGGTGGAGGGACCTCGCCCCGGCCTGATACACCGGAACCAGCGAGAAAAGCGCCGTGACGGCGAGTGTCAGCGCGAGCGACACGGCCACGGCCCGGCCGTCCAGGGCGAGCGTCTGCCAGACGCCCAGGCGCGACGCGGCGAGGGGGCCGACCGCCCGGATCAGCACCACGGCGAGCGCGATGCCGGCGCCTCCCCCGAGAACACCGAGGACGGCGTTCTCGACGACGGCCTGCCGAACCAGGGCGCCGGCACCTCCACCGACCGCCTGGCGGATCGCGGTCTCGCGCCGGCGCGACAGGGCCCGGGCGAGTTGCAGTCCGGCCAGGTTGGCGCAGGCGACGAGCACCATCAGGCCGATGGCACCGAGCAGGGCTATCAGCGGCCCGCGGGCAGCCGCTCCGGCCACCTCCAGATAGGGAAGCAGGCCGAACCGCACCTCTCGGTCCGACGCACCGGTATCGAGAGGCGCCTCGAGGGCAGCGAGCCGTGCGTCGGCCTCGGCGAGCGGCATCCCCTCCGGCACCCGAGCCACGACCATGTAGTTCCGTCCACCCCCCTCGCCGGTCACCTCGGCCCGCAGGGGTGTCCAGACCTCGACGTCTCCCTCAGGACGGAAGTCGGCTGGCATGACGCCCACCACGGTGTGCGGTTCCCCCTTCAGCCGTATCGTCCGGCCGAGCACGTCAGGGTCGGCCCGGAACACACTCGTCCACAGGCGGTGGCTCAGGATGGCGACCGGCGGGCCGCCGGGAGTGTCTTCGGATGGGACGAACTCGCGGCCACGTGCGGGAGAGACCCCGAGCACGCGAAAGTACCCGGATCCGACGCGGCCCTGTCGCACGCGTGCCGCGGCGTGCTCCCCGTCGAGGTTCACCCACCTGGTCTGACCGGAAAGGGCGGCCAGATCGAGGAACGTCACCTCCGAGTGCAACAGCAGCCACGAGCGGCCATCCATCGACGTGATGTCGGGCCGTTTACCCACGGCGGGATCGAATGGCACGACATACGCGAGCCGCTCGGCAGCCGGATAAGGAGGTGGGCGCCACAGGGCGGCATCGGCCACGCTGAACGCCGCCGTCGCAGCCCCGATAGACAGCGCCAGCGTGAGGAGAAACGCGGTTGCGAAAAGCGGGCTCCGGCGCAGGCCCCGGACCGCATACCGGAGGTTGCGGAGCGTCTCGTCGAGGGCAGCGACGCCCCGCTCCTCGCGAACCCGCTGGTGCACGTGCTCCACGCTCCCCAGCCGGATCCGGGCCTCGCGACGCGCCTCCGCAGGACTGAGCCCGCTGCGGGTCAGCTCCCGCGCCAACTCCTCCAGATGAAACGCGAGTTCCTCGTCCAACTCGCGCCGCTGGCGCGCCCCCTGCACAAGGTTGAGCAGGCGCCGCCCCCACCTCCGCACCGTCCCGAGCATCAGCCTCTGCTCCGATCCACGCGTCCCATTACGCCTCGCCGGCCCGCGCCTCCAGGACGTTGGCGACCGCTTTGACCATCTCTGCCCACCGCTGCGTCTCGCGGCCGAGCCGCCCCCGACCCTCCGTCGTCAGGCGATAGAACTTCGCCCGGCGATTGTTGTCCGACCGGCCCCACTCCGACACGATCACCCCCCGCTCCTCGAGACGTGCGAGGGCCGGATAGAGGGACCCCTGCTCCAGCGTAAGAAGCCCGCCCGACACCTCCTCGATGCGGCGGAGCACCCCGTACCCGTGCGCCGGACCCAGCGAAAGCGCCTTGAGGATGAGCATGTCCAACGTGCCGGGCAAAAGCTCCCGTGTACCGAGCATCACCGACCCTTCACCAAGTTTACCTAGGGAAGCACTCCTATACTCTCTAGGAGACACGGACGACGCAAGGGGGTCGTGCTCGTGGGCCTGCTGGCGGCCGGCGCCTCGCTCGACGATGTTCGTGCGGAGCTGGCGGCGCGGGCGCGGTGAGGCGGCCCGGCGCCGCCGCAGACGCGGCCGGATCATGAGGCGGACGGGGGCGTGAGCGCGAGCGAAGAGGAGCGATTCGAAGAAGACGCACTGGGCAAGGCGTACGACGCGCGCCTGATGCGGCGTCTGCTGGCCTACCTGCGCCCCTACCGGTGGTCCGTGGCCGGAGCCGTGCTTCTGCTCGTGGCGGGAAGCGCGCTCGAGATCGTGGGACCCTGGCTCACCAAGGTGGCCCTCGACGAGGCCATCCCCTCCGGCGACGGCTCGCTCCTGGCCCGTCTGGCGGCGCTCTACATGGGCACGCTGCTCGCCGTGTTCGCGCTCCAGTACGGCCAGACGCTGCTCACCACCTGGCTCGGCCAGCGCGTCATGGTCGACCTGCGGCGCCAGATCTTCGCCAAGCTGCAGCGGCAGGATCTGCGCTACTTCGACCGCAACCCGGTCGGGCGCCTCATGACCCGCATCACGTCCGACGTGGAGACGCTCAACGAGCTGTTCGCGTCGGGTGTGGTGGCCATCTTCGGCGACGTCTTCACGTTGCTCTTCATCCTGGCGGCGATGCTGCACATGGACTGGCGGCTCGCCCTCGTCACGTTCACGGTGCTCCCGCTCGTCGCTGCGGCCGCCTTCGTCTTCCGGGGCCGCATCCGCCGCGCGTACCGGGACATCCGCGTGCGCCTCGCCCGCATCAACGCCTTCCTGCACGAGCGCTTCACCGGCATCGGTGTGGTCCAGCTCTTCAACCGCGAAGACGCCGAAGCGGAACGCCACCGCGAGCTCAACCGCGACTACC
Organism: Gemmatimonadota bacterium; assembly: GCA_003695865.1. GTDB lineage: Bacteria > Gemmatimonadota > Gemmatimonadetes > Longimicrobiales > Gaopeijiaceae > J028. The sequence continues at coordinate 7,171 of RFGQ01000732.1, forward strand.
TCGAGGCGCACCTGCGCTCGATCACCTACTACGCGCTCTTCTTCCCGGTCATCGAGCTGTTCACGTCGATCGCGCTCGCGCTCATCCTGTGGCGGGGCGGCGAGGGCATTCTCGAAGGCACGCTCACCGTGGGCGTGGTGGCAGCGTTCATCCAGTACGCCCGGCGCTTCTTCCGCCCCATCCAGGACCTCTCGGAGAAGTACAACATCCTCCAGGGGGCCATGGCTTCGTCGGAGCGCATCTTCCGGCTCCTCGACGAGGACATCACCATCACCGACCCGGTGCGCCCGCGCGCGCTGCCCGAGCCGTTCCGCGGCGAGATCGAATTCCGCGATGTCTGGTTCGCCTACGGCGAGGACGACGAGGGCGCGCCCGACTGGGTGCTGCGCGGCGTGAGCTTCCGCGTCGCGCCGGGCGAAAAGGTGGCCATCGTGGGGCACACGGGCGCCGGCAAGACCACGCTCATCAACCTGCTCATGCGCTTCTACGAGCCGCAGAAGGGCGACATCCTGCTCGACGGGGTGCCGCTGCGCGAGCTCGCCCTGATCGACCTGCGCCGGCGGGTGGGGCTGGTGCTCCAGGACGTCTTCCTGTTCAGCCAGGACGTCTCGTTCAAC
>RFGQ01000733.1 GCA_003695865.1 Gemmatimonadota bacterium
CCGGGGCCTCGCGCCCGGCCGCCGCCGGCCCGAATCCGTCCGGCGGCGCCTCGCCGGAGGGGCCGGTGGCGGCGCCCACGGCGTCCGCAGCCGCCCCTTCCCCACGCCCGATCCGCCCGCGCTCGAACGGGGCGGCGCTGTCCACCCCGGTGAGGGCGGCGCGTACCGCTTCCTCGACCAGCGCCTCGACGGCCGCGCGGTCGCGAAAGCGCACCTCCGCCTTGGCCGGGTGGACGTTCACGTCCACATGGCCGGGCGGCACGGTCAGGTAGAGGAACACCCAGGGCCGCGCCTTGTCGGGGATCGTGGTCCGGTAGGCCCGTTCGGCCGCGCGGACCAGCGCGGGCTCGCGGAACGGGCGTCCGTTGACGAACAGGTGCGCGCGGCGCAGGCCGGGGCGCGCGGCATCGGGGCGCTGCGCGAGCCCGCGCACCAGCGCGCCGTCGCGCTCCGCCTCGACCGGCAGCAGCGTGTCGGCGAGCGCGTCGCCCCACAGCGCCGCCACGCGTGAGCGAAGATCGCGCGCCGGTGGAGCTTCGAGGAGCGTCCGTCCATCCGACACGAGGGTGAACCCCGCGCCCGGATGCGCCAGGGCGAGCGTGGTCATGACCTCGCTCACGGCGCGCGTCTCGGCCGCGACGGCCTTCAGGAACTTGGCGCGCGCGGGCGCGTTGAAGAACAGCCGTTCCACGTCCACGGTGGTGCCGATGCGGCGCGGCGCCTCGTCGACCCCCGTGATCGTGCCACCCGAGACGCGCACGCGCGTGCCCACCTCTTCGGTGCCGTGGCGCGTCTCGAGCACCATGCGCGACACTGCGGCGATCGACGGCAGCGCCTCGCCGCGGAAGCCGAAGGTGCGCACCCCTTCCAGGTCGGAGGCCTCGTGAATCTTGCTCGTGGCGTGGCGGTCGAGCGCCAGCAGCGCGTCTTCGCGCACCATGCCCACGCCGTCGTCCACCACGCGGATGCGTCGTTTGCCGCCGCGCTCGATGTGGACCTCGACGAGCGCAGCGCGCGCGTCGAGCGCGTTCTCGACCAGCTCCTTGACCACCGATGCCGGGCGCTCCACCACCTCCCCGGCGGCGATCTGGTTCGCCACCGCGTCGGGAAGCACCCGGATCACGCGCGCGCCGCGCACGCCCGTCATAGCACCAGGCTGCGCAGCGCGGCGTAGAAGAAGGCCGACAGCGCGGCCGCGACGGGGACCGTGGCGATCCACGAGGCGGCGATGTCTCGCAGCGTGCGCAGGTTGAGCGCGCCCAGGCCCTGGGCAAGGCCCACACCCACGACGGCCCCCACCAGGGTGTGGGTGGTGGAGATGGGCAGGCCCATCCGGCTGGCGATCAGCACCGTCGACGCGGCGCCGAACTCGGCCGCGAAGCCACGCGTCGGCGTGATCTCGGTGATGTGTTTACCCACGGTCAGGATCACCCGGTATCCAAAGGTCGCCAAGCCGATCACGATGCCCACGCCCCCGAGCGCGAGGATCCAGGTGGCCACCGGAACCGACGCGGGCACCTCGGCGTAGCTCGCGCCGGCGAGCTGAACCACCGCTGCTACCGGGCCCGTGGCGTTCGCCACGTCGTTGGCGCCGTGCGCGAACGCCACGAACGCGGCCGTGGCGATCTGAAGCTTGCCGAAGAGGCGCTCCACGTAAACGTAGGGCCCCTCGTCGCCCACCGACGCCGGCGCTCGGATGCGCGCCCTCGCCACGAGCACCGACACGCCGCCCACCCCGAGCGCCCCCAGCCCGACCACGAAGGGATGGGGGTCGGGAAGCACGTTCTTGAGCGCCTTGTAGACGAACGTGAGCGCCAGGATCGAGGCGACCACCCCCACCATGTAGGGGCCCCAACGCACCGTGGCCGCGATCGGGTCCGCCTGCCTGAGCACCAGGCGCCGCACGACCAGGAACGTCGCGAAGGCCAGCACGGCGCCGAGCACCGGCGACACCCCCCAGCTCGCCACGATCGTACCGAGCTTGCCCCACGAGACCCCGTCCATCCCCAGCGACGCCAGGCCGAAGCCGACCACGGCGCCCACGATGGAGTGCGTCGTCGACACGGGCAGGCCCATGCGGCTCGCCACGTGCAGCCACACCGCCGCGGCCAGCAGCGCGCCCGTCATTCCGAGCGCCAGCAGCACGGGGCCCTCGGCTCCCAACGCGCCCGCGGGTTGGAACATCTGCGGATCGAGGATCCCCTTGCGCACCGTCTCGGTGACGTGGCCCCCCACGAGCACGGCACCGCCGAACTCGAAAACGGCGGCCACGATGATGGCGCCCTTCAGCGTGAGCGCTCCCGACCCCACCGACGTGCCCATGGCGTTCGCCACATCGTTGGCGCCGATGTTCCAGGCCATGTAGAGGCCGCCGGCGAGCGCGACCCACAGAACGACGGACGTGATCATCGCGTCCCTTCTTCGTGAGTGGGAGTGATCGGATCGGGTCGCGCCGGAGCGCCGGCCGGCGCGAGCCCCGGGTGTGGCGGGCGAGGGCGGCTCATCGCGGCGAGATCATCATGCGCACCAGATCGGCCGTGTTCTCGGCCCGGTTTGCGATCCGTCCCAGCGCGTTGGCGATGCGCATGATGAAGTAGAAGCCGATGGGGCCGATGGCGTCCTCTCCGGCCACACAGGCCTCTCCGAAGGCGGCCTGCAGCACGTCGGCCTCGTGCTCCTGCCGATGCAGCATGCCGCACAGCTCGAGCGCCCGGTCGACCTCGGGTCCGGTGAACGAAGCCTGCTGCAGGTGGGGCAGCGTGCGCGACAGCTCGTACCACGACGCGCCCGTCGTCATGACCTGATCCACGAGCGCGCGCAGCGCCTCTGCGGCCGCATCCGGCAGGCGGGTGTCGCGCATGGCCATGAGCACCGCCACGTCCTCGACCCCGTCGGCGATCCCATCCTGCTCGCGTAGAAAGCGGAGCAGGTCGCCGCGATCGACGGGCAGGAAGATGGACTTCGGCAGGTGATCGCGGATCTCCTCCTTCGCCTCGTCGGCCTCGTGTTCGAGGTCCGAGATCTCTTCGTGCAGCCGCGCCACGGCCGCCCGGTCGCCCGTCAGGAACGCTTCGGTCACTTCGGGAAGCTTCCGGAGCACGGCGTGGACCCGCTCCCCGTGCCCCGCGAGGGGCTCGAAGGGGGACCTGGCGAAGAGTTCGACGAAAGAGCGCATGGAGGCCTCCCGGGCCCGCTCAGCCCTGGGCTTCGAGGTTGTAGAATCGGCGTGCGTTCCGCTCCGTGAGCTCCCCGAGCGCCGCGGGATCTTCGCCCCGGATCTCGGCGAGGCGGGCCACCGTCCGGGGCACGAACGACGGCTCGTTGCGGCGCCCGCGGTGCGGAACCGGTGCAAGATAGGGCGCGTCGGTCTCGACGAGTAGGCGCTCCGCGGGAACCCGCCGCACAGCGTCCTCGTCGTCGAAGCTCCGGAACGTTACCAGCCCCGAGAACGACACGAATCCGCCCCGTTCGAGGCCCGCCTCCAGCAGCTCG
>RFGQ01000734.1 GCA_003695865.1 Gemmatimonadota bacterium
GCCGATACCGGAGACTGACGCGCATCGGCCTCCCGTTCGCCGCCGCCCGCGTTACCTTCACGGCGTCGTGCGCCGCCCTGCGGGCGCGGGGCGGGTCGGCACGGACCGATCCACTCTGTCGAAGGAGAGTCCGGCGGTGTCCGCCATCATCGACGTGAAGGCGCGTGAGATCCTCGACTCGCGGGGCAACCCCACGGTCGAGGCGGAAGTGCTCCTCGAATCCGGCGTGCGCGGGCGCGCCGCGGTGCCCAGTGGGGCCTCGACCGGTGAGCACGAGGCGGTCGAGTTGCGCGACGGCAACCCCAAGCGGTACGGCGGCAAGGGCGTGCTCAACGCCGTGCGCAACGTCGACGGCGAGATCCGCGACGCGCTCATCGGCTTCGAAGCCCGCGAGCAGCTCGACATCGACCGCACGCTCATCGAGCTGGACGGGACGCCGAACAAGGGACGCCTGGGTGCCAACGCCATCCTCGGTGTGTCTCTTGCGGCGGCCAGGGCCGCCGCGGCCGAGCAGCGGATGCCCGTGTGGCGCTACCTGGGCGGCCCCGAGGCCGACCTGCTGCCGGTCCCCATGATGAACATCCTCAACGGCGGGGCGCACGCGCCCAACAACGTCGACATCCAGGAGTTCATGGTCATGCCCGTCGGCGCCGAGTGCTTCTCGGAGGGACTGCGCATGGGCGTGGAGGTCTTCCACGCGCTGCGCCGCGTGCTGGCCGACCGCGGACTCAACACGGCCGTCGGCGACGAGGGTGGGTTCGCGCCCGACCTCAAATCCAACGAGGAGGCCGTCGAGGTCATCCTGCGGGCGATCGAGAACGCGGGCTACCGGCCGGGCGAGGACCTCGTGCTGGCCATCGACGCGGCGGCCAGCGAGTGGGTGGACGGAGACGAATACGTGTTCCGCTGGTCGGGAGGCGAGCGCCGCGACGCCGACGGCGTGATCGCGTTCTGGGAGGAGTGGCTGGAGCGCTACCCGATCCGGTCGCTCGAAGACCCGCTCGGCGAGAACGACTGGGAAGGCTGGGCGCGCCTCACCGCCGCGGTCGGCGACCGGGTCCAGTTGGTGGGCGACGACCTCTTCGTCACCAACGTGCGCATGCTCGAGCGGGGAGTGCGCTCCGAGGTCGCCAACGCCATCCTCATCAAGGTCAACCAGATCGGCACGCTCACCGAAACGCTCGACACCATGCGCCTCGCCGACGACTCGGGCTACCGTTCGGTGATCTCGCACCGCTCGGGCGAGACCGAAGACACCTTCATCGCCGACCTGGCCGTGGCCACGGGTGCGGGGCAGATTAAGACCGGAAGCGCGAGCCGTACCGACCGCGTCGCCAAGTACAACCAGCTCCTGCGCATCGAGGAGGCGCTGGGCGACCGGGCGCGCTACCCGGGAAGGAGCCTGTGGACGCGCTGAAACGCCTGATCCTACCGGCACTGCTCGGCCTGGCGCTCTACTTCGCCGTCTTCGGCGGCGAGTACAGCGTGTTCGAGCTGCGCCGCGCGCGGGCCGAGATGCGCGCCGCCGCCGACTCGCTGGCGCGTCTCGAGCGCGATCTCGATTCGCTGAGGGCATGGCGCGATTCCCTCGAACACGATCCGGCGACCCTCGAGCGCGTGGCGCGTGAGCGATACGGTATGATCCGCGACGGCGAGGTCCTCTACCGCTTCACCGA
>RFGQ01000735.1 GCA_003695865.1 Gemmatimonadota bacterium
GACGGCCTCGCCCAGCGCCCGGCCCGCCGACGCGTCCGAGGCGGCGACCTCGCGCACGCGGAACCAGGGATGGCCCTCGAGCATCGCCAGCAGGCGGGCGCCCACGGTGCCCGTGGCGCCCAGCACCGCTACGTCGATGCGTCGCTCCGTGGTGTCGCTCATCGTTCCCGTTCCGGGTCCCTGTCCCTGCTCGTGCCCCCGTTCACCGCTCCCTCGTGCAAGCTCCGGGCCGCCGTCGGCGGGTGTTCTGTCACAGCGACCGAAGCCGGAAGGCCGACATGTCGATCCGACAGACCGCCGGGGCTCATAAGCCGTTGGCGTGGGTCACTTTGGCCGATTCGGGCCACTCCGGAACTGGCACGCTCGATGCACTCACGCGCGGGCGGAAAGCGCGAGGCGCGGGGCCTCGCGGCGGGGGTCCGCCGGACCTCCGTAAGAGGATCCGTACAACGATGCAACGCGGAGGGCACTATGGCACTCGTTCGCTATGAGCCGCGGTCGCCCTGGACGGGCCTCGACCTGCTGAGCTCGCGGATCAACCGGCTGTTCGAGGACAGCTTCCCGACGCTGACGAGCCAGGACGCCTGGGTTCCGGCCGTGAACGTCGAGGAGACCGCCGACGAGCTGATCCTGACCGCCGAGGTCCCCGGGATGACCGAGGATCAGGTCGAAGTCGAGATCGAGAACAACATCCTAACGATCCGCGGTGAGAAGCGGGAGGAGCGCGAAGAGGGTGACGAGAACCGTCGTTACCACGTCTGGGAGCGCCGCTTCGGCACGTTCCAGCGCTCGTTCACGCTGCCGCGCACCGTCCGCGCGGACGAGGTCTCGGCCGAGTTCCACAACGGCGTGCTGACGGTGCACATGCCGAAGGTGGCCGAGGCGAAGAGCCGTCGGATCAAGATCAAGAAGGCCTGAAGGCCCATCCTGGACCGGATAGGCGGCCCTGCGAGGCGCGCGTAGCGGGCGGAGCGGACGCCCGCCCGCACTCACGCGACGCGGGCCCGGATCCGGAGCGCGGGGAGGGATCGGACGCATCGCCGGCCGGGGCCGCCGATCGTTCGCTCGCCCCCCGCGACCAGAGCCGGCTCAGCCGGCGCCCGGAGCGAGGATGCTCCGGGTTTTTCTTTCCCGGTCGCCGGGAGGCGGCGGGGCCCGATCACGGCTCGCCGGCCCGGCCCCCCTCGAGCACCTCGCGCAGCCGTTCCAGC
>RFGQ01000736.1 GCA_003695865.1 Gemmatimonadota bacterium
CCACGGGTGGCGGCGGGGCGTCCCCGCCGGAGGGCGGCTCGGGTGCGCGGTCCGCCCGCGGGGAGGGGGGCGCGGCCGCCGCTCCGCCGGCTCCCGCGCCCGCGTCACCGCGGGGAGGGGCGTCGCCGCCCGGTGTGGGGATCCGCGCGAGCCGCATCTCCCGGGTCCGCGGGTCGGGCGCCGTGCGCCTCTCGACGTAGGCGCGCAGGCGTTCGCGGAGCAGGGCCAGCACCACCAGCGCGATGAGCGCTCCCAGAGCGAGCCCGGGAAGGTTCCACTCGGTGCGCCCCACCGCAAAGGTGCCCACGACCGCCTCGAGTTCGGCGGGCTCGAGAAACAGCGGGTCGCGGGTATAAAACTCGATCGCGTACGAGACGCTGTCGTAGGGCACCACCACCTTCAACTCGCGCGACCGTAGGGATCCCCCGAAACGGTTCGTCTCGAGCCACCCCCAGGCGTCCCGGTCGTCGATCCGGTATGTGCGCACCGGCCCGTACTCGGTGGTGGGCCGGCCCCAGCGCGCGATGAGCGCCTCCCGGGCGGCCTCGACCTCGGCCCGCGTGACGGGGCCTCGGAACGTCGTCAGCGAGATGACGCTGAGTTCGTCCTCGTCGGCCAGATTCGAGAGCCAGGCTCCCTCGGCGAGTACTTCCCGGTCATCGAAGACCTTTCGCGCCTGACTCGAGTTGGCATCGTAGAAGAAGCCTTCGGGCGGAGCCTGGATCTGCGGGCCTTCGAACTGCGGTGGAGTACATGCCGCGAGCGTCAGCAGCAGCGCGAGAGACGCCAGGCGCCCGAGCGCCGGGGGACGCCGCGAGGACCGGGTGAAGGCGGTGCGTTGCGGACGGAGCATGGGTCCTCCCGCGATGGAGCGTGGGGCGGGCGCCCGAGATGGCCCGCAAGAGAAACGCTTGCCGCCCCGGTCGATCTCTCACTATGTGTTGCGGGCGGGCGTCCCGGTCAACCGCCACGTGTCGCGCCGCGTCCCCCCGCCCCGCTCCGGAGGCAGCCATGGCGCAACGGGCGCTCAACTGGCGCATCGCCAGCATCGTGACCGGTATCATCCTGGTCTTCCTCCTTTCCCGCGCGCTGGGCGGGCCCGAGCACACGGTCACGGTCGACTGGGCCATGTGGCCCGAACTCGAAGGCGCGGTGGTCGAGATCGACGGGGACAGCGTGGGCACGCTCGCGCCCTACGGTCAGCGCAAGGTCACGGGCTTCGCCGTGGACGAAGGAGAGCATTCCATCCGGGTGCGCAGCGGCGACCTCGACGGCCTCGAACGGACGTTCACCGCGGGGTTCGGAGGCGGGCATGTGCGCATGATGCTCGACGTCGAATCGGTAGTCGACGAAGCGGGGCGGGTGCGCGACGTGCTCGTGCTGCACTGACCCCGCCGGGGGGGCTCCCGACAGGGCACGCGGCGCCTCAGCGTTCCGCCATCACCCTGCGCAGGGTCCGCACGAGGTCGTCCGCGCTCGCACCCTCTTTCGGGATCGACGCGGCTACCCGTGCCAGGTCGCGCGGCCCGACTTCGCGCGCGGAGAAAATCACCACGGGTGGAGATCGGTCGAGCCGGTTGATGTCGGGCAGGAGCTCCAGCCCGGAGCCGTCCGGCAGTCCGAGGTCGAGCAACACGAGGTCGGGTGGAGGGTCTCCGGCGAGCTGCGCCCGGGCCTCTTCGAGGCTTCCGGCGTGCCTGAACTCGGCCATCTCACGGCCCCACTTCCGTACGACGAGCGCGGTGGGCTCGTCGTCCTCCACGTGGAGCACGACCGGCCGGTCGCGGTCACGGGGCAGCGCCTCCGCGAGCGTGCGCACAAGTCGTTCCCGATCGATCGGCTTGGGTAACCAGTCGACCAGGGCGAAGCGGCCGCCGAGCGCCAGTCGGCCTTCGTCGGCAGCAGCCGAAACCACCACCACGGGCAGGCGTGCAAAGCGGGGATCGCGGCGCAGATCTGCGATCATCGCCGCGCCGTCGCGGCCCGGCAGCGCCAGGTCGAGCGTGAGGGCGTCGACCCGCTCGCGGTCGAGGATCTCGGCGGCCTCCTCGGCCGAGCCCGCCACGCGGGTCTCGTACCCTGCGCTGCCCAGCACGCTCGCCAGCAGGTTGGCCACGTCGGGGTCCTCTTCCACGACCAGGACCGTGGCCTCGCCCGGATGGTGCTCGACCTCGGGCTGCGCGCCCTCCCACACCGGCAGTTCGAAGTAGAACGTAGTACCCGTTCCGACCTCGGTCTCGAAGCCGATCGTGCCCCGCATCTTCTCGACGATGGCCTTGGTGATGCTCAGGCCCAGTCCCGTGCCGCCGAGCCGGCGCTGATCGGAGCCGTCGGCCTGGGTGAACTTGTGAAACACCTGGCTCCGGAACTCCTCGGGGATGCCCGGGCCGCGGTCGGTCACCTCCACCCGCACCGAGTCTCCACGGCGCGCGGCGCGGATCTCGACCCGCTCCCCCTTCGGCGAGAACTTCGCCGCGTTCGAAAGCAGGTTCGCGAGCACCTGCTCGAGGCGGTGCGCGTCGACGTTCACCCGGACATCGTCGACGCGCTCGACCACCTCGAACGAGACTTCGAACCGTTCGGCGTATCCACGGTTCGCGTCGACCGCGGCCTCGATGAGGGGCATGAGCGGCTGCACGCGGAAGTCGAACACCATGCGCCCGGCGGCGATGCGCTCGATGTCGAGGATATCGTTGATGAGCAGGATGAGACGGTCCGCGTTGCGCTGGGCCACGGCCACCAGGTTGGCGGCCTGTTCCGGTAGTTCGCCGCCCGCGCCGCCCGCGAGCAGCCCCAACGATCCCGAAATGGACGTGAGCGGCGTCCGCAGCTCGTGCGACACCGTCGAGACGAACTCGTCCTTCATGCGCTCGACGCGCTTGCGTTCGGTGATGTCGTGAATGGCTCCGGCCATGCGGAGCGGCTGTCCGTCCGGGGCCCAGTGCGCCTGCCCGCGTGCCAGGAACCAGCGGTAGTCTCCGCTCTTCGTGCGCAGGCGGAACTCCTGCTCGAAGGGGGCGTGCCCTTCGAGATGACGATCGATCGCGTCGAAGGTGGGATCGTGGTCGTCGGGGTGCAGGCGCTCCTCCCAGGCGGCGAAGCTCGACTCCATCTCGTCGGGCTGGTACCCGAGCAATGCCTTGAAGCCGTCGGAGAGGAACACCTTGTTCGTGGGGATTTCCCAGTCCCAGATCCCCGCGCCCGACCCCTGCACCGCAAGCAGGAAGCGCTCACGACTGCGCCTCAGTTCACCCAGAATCCGGTCCCTCTGGATGGCGTTGCCGATCCACAGGCCGAGCACCTGGATCATCGACAGATCGCCCGCGGTGAAGGGGCGGACCCGCGGCAGGGGCGAGGCGAAGCTCAGGGTTCCGAAGGCTTCGGCTCCGAGTGAAATCGTCGTACCGAGGTAGGCTTCGACGCGCCGCTCCCGGTGCGCCGGATGGTCCGCGTAGGGCGACTCGGCCACGTTGTGGACGGCCAGCGGCTGCCCCGCCTCCATGGTGAGCGCGCAGAACGTCTCGGCGAGCGGGAGCGTGGCCCCGGGCTCGGGCAGGTCGTCGCCCTCGCCGTGCACGTACAGCACGGTGCGCGTCTCCCCCTCGACGCGGGTGACCATCGCGGTGTGCAGGCCGAAGTGCTCCAGGCCGAGCGCGAGCACCAGGCTCACGGTCTCTTCGAGCGTCGCTTCGGCGTCGAGCGTCACCAGCGTGAGCTGCTCGAGCGTGCGGGCCGTGCGCTCCAGGCTCAACTCGGCCTGTTTCCGCTCGGTGATGTCCTGAAACGCCCCGACGAGTCGCACGACCTCGCCGTTCTCCAGCACCGGCTCGCCCATCGCCCGCACCCAGCGCCGACGCCCGGTCGCCGTGATGAAGGGCAACTCGAGATCCCACGGTGTGCCGTCCTGCAGCCCTCGGCTCACTGCCTCGCGGATCACGGGCTGCGCCTCGGGAGCGTAGAAGTTGATGGCTCCGTCTACGTCCGGGTCGACGTCCTCGGGAAGCTCGTGGATCGCGTAGGTCTGCGAGGTCCAGCGGAGGTCGAGCGTGGCCCGATCGAGTTCCCAGCCTCCCACCCGGGCCAGGCGGCCGGTGCGTTCGAGCAGGGCGCGACTTCGTTGGAGCGCGGCTTCACGGTCCACACTCTCGAGGCGCAGGCGGATGCTCGAGCGGATCGTGTCGGCGATGCGGCGACCGTTGGCCAGGATCAGAAGCGTATAGAGCCCGGTCATCGCACCCATCACGCGCGAAAACGCGACGGGCTCCCAGAGCAGCCGCAGCGTGAGCGGCACGAGCATCGGCAGTGCGAACGCGAGCAGGTTCGGGAAGCGGGCGGCGAGCGAGGTCACCGCGCCGGCCGTGACGCCGGCGAAGATCATGGCCAGGAACGCCTGGCGCTCGAGGTTGCCTGCAGGGAACAGCACGGTAGCGGCCCCGCCCCACGCCAGGCCGGCCGCGAGTGAGCCGACCAGGAACCGGCGGTCCCACAGCAGCACGCCCTCCGCGACGGAGTCGCTGCGCCGGAACGCGAGCGTGAGCGCCCCGCGTCCGAACGAGACGGCGACCATGGCCGCGACCCATATGGCGACCCGGCCGTGCGGCAGAACGGGCCATGCCGACCACGCCACGACGCCGGTGAGCAGCAGTGTGGCGAGGAGCGAGATGGGCATGCCGGCGTAGAGCAGCCGCACCTGCTCGATCCGCTCGGCGCCGGAAGCCGGCGGGCCGGAGGGAGCCGCGGGGGCGTCGTCCATGGAGGGAGCAGGCCTCTCGCCAGCGGAATCGGGGTGAAACGCGTCCATATCGATAGTATCGGGCGGCCCGGGGGGGCTTCAAGCCTGCGGGCACTCCGCGCCGCCGGGGGGCGGACGGCTGCTGCGGCGGCCCGGTCTCCCTGCCCGCGCGGCGCGCAGGGGCGGTCCGGGATGAGGCGGCGGTTGCCCCCGCACGGCCCGGCATGGCAAACTGCGGCTTCCGGTAGCCGGTGCACGAGGAGAGAGATGATGAACAAGGTCGGACGGGCTACGACGCTGGCAGTGGGCCTGGGCGTGTGCGTCGGAGTGGCGGTGGGCACCGCGTTCTCGCCCCTGAGCGGGACGGCCCAGGCACTCGGCACGCCGCCGCCCGCGCTGGTCGAGCAGGCGGTCGCGGCGCTGGAGTTCCGAATGGTGGGTCCCACCCGCGGCGGGCGCGTGACAGCCGTGGCCGGGCACCCCGCGACGCCCGGACGCTTCTTCATGGGCGCGACCGGGGGGGGCGTGTGGCGCACCGACGACTATGGCCAGAGCTGGCACAACGTCAGCGACGGCTACTTCGCCACCGGCTCGATCGGCGCGATCCGGGTCGCGCCTTCCGACCCCGATCGGGTGTACGTGGGAACCGGGTCCGACGGCATCCGCTCGAACGTGATTCCCGGGCGCGGGGTCTATCGCTCGGACGACGGAGGACGCGCCTGGACGTTGCTGGGCCTCGAGCAGTCGGGCCAGATCGGCGCGGTCGAGGTGCATCCGGGGAATCCGGACCTCGTCTACGTCGCGGCGCTCGGCAATGCGTTCCGCCGCAATGAGGAGCGGGGCGTGTTCCGCTCGCGGGACGGCGGCTCCACCTGGGAGAAGATCCTCTTCACGTCGGACTCGGTGGGAGCGATCGACCTGGAGCTGCACCCGACGAACCCCGACATCGTCTACGCGGCGCTGTGGCGGGGCGAGCGCAAGCCCTGGACGATCATCTCGGGAATGCGTGAGGAGGCGCACGAAGACGGCATCTGGCGGTCCGAAGACGGGGGCGACACGTGGAGCTACGTGCCGCTCGACCTACCGTCGGGCCTGATCGGGAAGATCGACTTCGCCGTATCGCCGGCCGACCCCGACCGTGTCTACGCACTCGTCGAGACAAAGGAGCCCGAGGAGGGCCTCTACCGCTCCGACGACGCCGGGCGCACCTGGCGGCTCGTGAGCAACCAGCGCGGCCTCATGGACCGGCCCTTCTACTACACGAACGTCGACGTCGACCCCACCGACGCCGATGTCGTCTACGTGAGCGCGACGTCGTTCTGGAAGTCCGAGGACGGCGGCCGTTCGTTCCAGCGGGCGTCGACCCCGCACGGAGACAATCACGATCTCTGGATCGATCCCACCGACCCCCGGGTGATGATCCAGTCGAACGACGGGGGAGCGAACGTCACTCGCGACGGCGGGCGTACGTGGTCGACCCAGCTCAATCAGCCCACGGCCGAGCTCTATCAGGTCGACGTCGACAATCGCTTCCCTTACTGGCTCTACGCGGGCCAGCAGGACAACAGCACCATCATGGTGCCCTCCAACGTGCCGGAAGAGAGCGCTCCGGCGGGCCCCGAGGCCTACTGGAAGGATGTGGGCGGCTGCGAGACGGGTCCCGCCGTGCCCAAGCCGGACGATCCCACGATCGTCTATTCGAACTGCAAGGGGCGCTTCGGCCGCTACAGTCACCGTACCGGGCAGGAGAAGCAGTACTACGTGGGCGCGGCCAACATGTACGGGGTCAATCCTGCGGTCCTCGAGTACCGCTTCCAGCGCGTGGTCCCCATCGAGGTCTCGCCGCACGATCCCGGCGTCGTCTATCACGGCTCTCAGTACGTGCACGTCACGCGCGACGAGGGCGTCACCTGGGAACGCATCAGCCCCGATCTCACGGCGTTCCGGCCCGAGCGGCAGGTGGAGTCGGGCGAGCCGATCACGCGCGACATCACCGGCGAGGAGCACTACTCCACGCTGTACGTGATCGAAGAGTCGCCGATCGAGCCGGGTGTGATCTGGACGGGCGCCAACGACGGGCCCGTGCACGTCACGCGGGATGGCGGCTCCACCTGGACCGACGTGACCCCCCCGATGCCGCCCGAGGGCCGGATCCAGTCGATCGAGGTCTCGCGGCACCGCCCCGGCAAGGCGTACGTCGCCGCGTACCGGACCCTGCTCGGCGACTTCACGCCCTACATGTACCGGACCGAAGACTACGGGGCGTCGTGGACCCTGCTCACCGACGGGGCGAACGGCATTCCGGCGGATCACCCCACGCGCGTGGTTCGCGAGGATCCGGAGCGTGAGGGGCTCCTCTACGCGGGCACCGAGTTCGGGATGTTCCTGAGTTTCGACGACGGGGCCACGTGGCAGTCGTTCCAGCGCAACCTTCCGGTCGTGCCCGTGACCGACATCGAGCTCGTGCAGGGTGACCTCGCGCTCTCGACGATGGGGCGGTCGTTCTGGGTGATGGACGACCTGACACTGCTGAGGCAGCTGACGGCACAGGTGGCAGAGGCCGATGCGCATCTGTTCCAGCCGCGCGTGACGCCGCGGGTGCGCGGCGGTGGCTTCTTCGGGTTTGGACGTTCCGACGCCGCCCGGCCGCGGTACGCCGAGCCCGGGGTGCACATCGACTACGCGCTGGCGCGCGCGCCGCAGGGCGAGGTTGTGATCGAGGTTCTCGACGCGGAGGGCGCGGTGGTGGCCGGCTTCTCGAGTGCGTCGGGCGGCTACGAGTACGAGAGCGTGCAGGAGATGCGCGCGCCCACGACGCGCCGCCGAGGGGGGCCGCGTGCTCCGGCGCGCCCCGGGGTACATCGGCTCACGTGGAACTTCCGCGCGCCCGGCGGCGCCGCCGGCCGTGGTCCCATGGTGCCTCCGGGGCACTACACGATCCGCCTGACGGTCGACGGACACACGCAGAGCCGGCCACTGGAGATCGCCATGGACCCCCGGGTCGAGGCCGACGGCGTGACCCGGGCCGACCTGGAGGAGCAGTACCGCCTGAACCTGCGCATCCGGGACGCCGTGGCCGAGGCGAACCGCGCCGTGGCCGAGCTGCCCGGTCTGCGCTCGGCGCTCGAGCGGATCGCGGCCGACGCCGCGGGCGAGCGGGCCGCAGAGGCGCGTCGTGCCCTGGAAGCGCTCGAGCACGCCCGGGAGCGGCTCGTCACCCGACAGGGCGGCAGCTACCAGGCGCCGCAGCTGGCCGACCAGCTCCGCTACCTGTACGGCATGACGTCGCGGGCCGATCAGAAGCCCGGGCGCGACGCCTACGTGCGCCTGGATCGGCTTCGGGCCGAGTTGGACGAGGTGCTTGCGGCGCTCGCGCACGCGCGGAGCCTCGCAGCCACAGGGGAAGGGGGCGGCTGAGCCGCCTTTCGCCCGCACCGCCTGCCGGCCGGAGTAGGGAGGACTCGGGTCGCGCACCGGGGGGTGGGCCCGGATCGGTCCGGGTTCACCCCTCCGCTCGGGTGGCCTCCGCCCAGATCTCGCGAATCTGGTCCGCGAGCCGCATGGGATCGAACGGCTTGGGGATCACGCCGACCGCGCCGAGCCGGCGGTAACGGTCCACCTCGTTGGGCTGCACCTTCGCCGTCATGAACACGGCCGGTACCTCGACCAGCGACGGCCTTTCGCGCAGGGCCGCCAACGTCGTCGGCCCGTCCATCACCGGCATCATCACGTCCAGCAGCATGAGCTGGGGGCCGAACGCCTCCGCTCCGGCGAGCGCTTCTTCGCCCGACGCGCACTCCAGGATCGTGAATCCTCCGACGGTCTCGAGAGCCAATCGCGCAACAGCGCGGATGTCTGGCTCGTCTTCCACGTAGAGGATGCGCTCGAGGCGGTCCATGGGCCGTCCGCGTGCAGGGGTGAATCGGGGTCGTGGGAGAACGCACAGGGTCCCCACCGCATCCCCGAAGTATCGACCCGTTCCCCGCCGGGCGTGAGGGGATGGGGCGTGAAGAACCTTTAATTAAAGGGTCACGACGGGCCTTCGATAATGAAGAACGAGCCGGGGCGACGGGCGCCCCGGACGGTCACCTGAGGCTCGGCCGCGGAGCAGGCCGCAGCCTCGAGCAGAGCGGAGACGCGATGCGAGCCAGGACAAGGGGAGATCCACATGAGCACGCTCAGGACCCTGGTCGCGCCCGCGGTGATCCTCGTGATCGTCGCAGGTTGCGCGACCCCGAGAGGCCGCGAGGCCTGGGACATCCGGGACAGGAGCCGTAACGAGGCCGCCCGGGTCGAAGTCTGGAACAACAACTGGGCCGACGTGTCGGTGCACGTCGTGCACTACGGCAGCCGGACGCGACTGGGCGAGGTGACGAGCCTCAGTCGCCGCAGTTTCCGGCTCCCGCGCTACCTCAACCGCAGCTCGGGCTCCGTGCAGATCATGGTGCGCACGATCGGGACCCGCGAGGTCTTCCTGACCGATCCGATTTTCGTTCAGGGAGGCGAAAAGATCGCGCTGACCGTTCAGAACCACTTGCAGATCTCGAGCTACTCGGTGCTCTCGCACGATTGAGGCGGTCGATCGCGCAGGTCGAAGCCCCGCCCGGGAGGATGGCCCGGGCGGGGCTTCTCGATTGCGGCGGTCGACTCCACGCCGAGAACCGCGGTCTCCCGCGCTCAGAAGGCGACGAAGATGAACGTGGTCCGGTTGCCGAGCGTGAGGCGCGCCCTCTCGCGCAACATCTCGGTCACCGCGTGCTGCAGCAGCGGGTCGTCGATCGTCACCGAGGCCCCCAGCATGACGTGGGTCTCGGGGTGCTTGGGCAGCCCGTCCGGGAGCGTCCAGTTCTCCCAGTCGAGCGTGTAGCCGGCGCGCTCGAACGTGAAGCCGTCGGGCAGGTAGGTGGTCAGTTCGGGCGGCACCACGCCGGGGCCGGTGTCCGGCGGCCAGGCGTTATGGTCGTCGTGGTAGTTCTCGGCCGCGACGTGGATGACGTTGAAGTCGGCCGCCACGGCGGCGGCGCGTGCCCGGGTACGGACTTCCTGCACCTCGGGCACCGCAATGCGGGTCACCACGCTCATGACCAGCAGTACGGTCATCGTCTCGATCAGCGTGAAGCCGCCGCGCCGCCGCCCGGCGTCCGTCGCCCCCGCACGCGCGCTCACTGGAGCTTCCTCCACTCGAGCAGGTCCTCCGCATCGCCCAGAAAGGCCGCCACGTCGTCGCCCGCGCTCGAGAACGAGAGGGTCACCCGGGGCGCGCGGCCGCGGAGCCGGTAGTCGGCGTCGGTGAGGCGGATGTACTCCATGCCTGCGAACGGAGGGCCCGCGTCCTCGAGACGCAGCGGCACCCGTCCGTACTCGCGGCGGTAGCCCTCGATCTTCTGGGCCTGGAAGTACATCGTGAGCCGGAGGGCCGAAGACTCCTCGGCGAGCGTGGGCGGTTCGGGACGCGGCGTCTGCAGCCAGGCGGGTGGGAAGACCCAGACCCACACGGCCGCCGCAAGCGCGAGGAGCAGGCCTCCGATGCGCTGCGACGCGGACCGCTGGCGCCGCGCGACCGAGGCCCGTTCCTCGGCTTCGGCCTTCTGAGCCTGCGCGCGCAGGAAGGCCGCCAACGCGGCCTCCCGCTCCGGGCCGTCGCTGGCCACAGGAGCGTCTTCGCAGGCGTCGTGGGGTGCGGCTTCGCCGTCGGACGTGCGGCGAGGGCGTGCGGGTTCCTCGAACGGGCCGTCGGGCATCGGGGCGTCACTCGGTCGGTTAGGGGTACCCTTCCAATATACCCAAGGATGCGACAACCGACCGAGAAGAAATGTTCAATCCCGGATGAGCTTCTTGTAACGGATCCGGTGGGGCTGCTCCGCCTCCGCGCCCATCCTGCGGCGCCGGTCCTCCTCGTATTCGTGCCAGTTCCCCTCGAACCAGACCACCCGGCTGTCTCCTTCGAAGGCCAGCATGTGTGTCGCGACCCGGTCGAGGAACCAACGGTCGTGCGAAATGACCATGGCGGAGCCGGCGAAGTCGAGCAGCGCGTTCTCGAGCGCGCGCAGCGTGTCGACGTCGAGGTCGTTCGTGGGCTCGTCGAGGAGCAGCAGGTTGCCTCCGCGCCTGAGCAGCTTGGCCAGATGCAGGCGGTTGCGTTCGCCCCCCGACAGTACGCCGACCCTCTTCTGCTGGTCGGCCCCGCGGAAGTTGAACCACGACAGGTAGGCGCGAGCGTTCACCTCGGCGCGCCCGAACTGGAGCGTGTCGTGCCCTCCCGAGACCTCTTCGTAGACCGTGCGCTCGGGGTCGAGCTCGTCGCGAAACTGGTCCACGTAGGCCATCTCGACGGTCGATCCCACGGTGATGCTGCCGGCGTCGGGCGCCTCGGCTCCCGTGATCATGCGGAAGAGCGTCGTCTTTCCGGCGCCGTTGGGTCCGATCACGCCCACGATGCCGCCCGGGGGCAGGCGGAAGGAGAGGTCGTCGATGAGCAGGCGGTCGCCGTAGGCCTTGCGCACACCCTCGGCGACGACCACGTCGCGGCCCAGGCGCGGTCCCTTTGGAATCACGATCTCGGCCGTGCGCACCTGCTCGCGTTCGTCGCGTTGGAGCAGTTCCTCGTACGCGTGCAGGCGGGCCTTCCCCTTCGCGTGGCGGGCGCGCGGAGCCATACGTACCCACTCGAGTTCGCGCTCGAGCGTGCGCTGCCTCGCAGACTCCTGCTTCTCTTCGATGCGCAGTCGCTCCCGCTTCTGCTCGAGCCACGAGGAGTAGTTGCCCTCCCAGGGGATGCCCGCGCCACGGTCGAGTTCGAGGATCCACTGGGCCACGTTGTCGAGGAAGTAGCGGTCGTGCGTGATGGCCACGATCGTGCCCGGGAACTCGGCCAGATGGCGCTCGAGCCAGGCGACCGACTCGGCGTCGAGGTGGTTCGTGGGCTCGTCGAGCAGGAGCAGGTCGGGCGCTTCGAGCAGCACGCGGCACAGGGCCACCCGACGGCGCTCGCCGCCCGACAACGTGGACACGTCGGCGTCGCCCGGGGGCAGGCGCAGAGCGTCCATCGCGATCTCGATCCTGCGGTCCAGGTCCCATGCGTTCGAAGCGTCGATCCGGTCCTGCAGGCGCGCCTGCTCGTCGATGAGCGCCTGCATCTGTTCGTCGCTCTCGACCTCGGCGAAGGCCATGCTGACCTCCTCGAACCGGCGCAGGAGCGCCCGGGTCTCGGCGACGGCCAGCTCGACGTTGCCGCGCACGTCGAGCCCCGGGTCGAGTTCGGGCTCCTGGGGCAGATAGCCGACGCGCGTGCCTTTTGCCGCCCAGGCCTCGCCCTGAAAGTCACGATCGACTCCCGCCATGATTCGCAGCAGCGTGCTCTTTCCGGCGCCGTTGGGGCCCACGACGCCGATCTTGGCTCCCGGGAAGAACGAGAGCCAGATGCCCTTGAGGATCTCGCGCTTGGGTGGAACGACCTTGCGAAGGTCTTTCATGACGTAGATGAACTTCTGGGTCATGGCACGGTCGGGGATGGGGTGGTCGCCGGTGTAGGACGCCGCCGCGCGGCGCCGTAAGGGGCGAAGCGGACGGAGTGGGAGACCAATCTAGCTTCGCCGAGCGGACCGGGGCACTTGCGCCCGTCGTTCGGCGTATGGAGCTTGCGGGGAACCACTCGTTCGGGTGGTGACTTCCCCCACACGGCGAGCCGCGGGTCTCTCCTTCCACCCCGGGCGCGCGGCGTTCTCTCCCGGCGGGGTGTCTGGTTCCGGAGGAATGAATGAGCGCAATGCTCACGTTGTTCGCGGCGCTGGCGGTACAGGCGCCGCCTGCTCCCGTGGTACCCCTGGCGGTCGTGCCGCCTGCCCACGATCCGGTGCTGACCGTGACGGTCGACTCGACCACCAACGAGGTGGTGGTGCGCGCCGGTCCCTTCGAGTTGCCCGCACCGGGCGGAGGGGGGCACCAGCACGAGGGGGGCGCCATGGACATGAATGCCGGCGGCGGCCACGACCACTCGCAGCACGTGCGCACGCCCGTCATGCGGATCGACTGGCCCGTCGAAGGCTGGATGCGGGGCTTTTCGTTCACGCTCACCGAGCCGGACGGCACCAAGATCCCGTCCGAAATCCTGCACCACTTCGTGGCCGTCAACTTCGAGCGGCGGCAACTCGTGTATCCCGTTGTGGAACGCCTGTTCGCGGTGGGGCAGGAGACCGAGTCGCTGCTGCTGCCTCCGATCATCGGTGTGCCGCTGACGAAGGGGAACGACCTGGGCTTCTACGCCATGTGGGCGAACACGCTCGGGCGCGACCTCGAGGTCAACCTCGAACTTCGTATCCCGTTCCTTCCGTCCGATGCCCCGCCGCGCTTCGAGGTGTTGCCGCTCTATCTGGACGTGAACAACGTGATCGGAGAGACGAGCACGTTCGACCTGCTTCCCGGCGTGAGCACACACTCGTGGGAGTTCACGGTGCCGACGGCCGTCACGGTGCTCGCCGTGGGTGGACACCTGCACGACTACGGCTCCTGGGTCCGCCTCGAAGACGCGGAAACCGGTGAGGTGCTGGTGCAGGTGAACGCCGAGCGCGACGAAGCGGGGCACGTGCTGGGCGTGGAGCGCAAGGAACTCATCAACGGACCGGGCCTGCGCCTGGAGCCCGGCAAGCGCTACCGGATCGTGGGGGCGTACGACAACCCGACCGACGAGGCGTTCCCCGAGGGGGCAATGGCTCACCTCATGGGGATCGTGGTGCCCGACGACCCTGCGGCGTGGCCGTCGATCGATCCGTCGAACCGCTGGTACCAGCTCGATCTGGCGGGGCTTCCCGAAGGTGAGATCCGTCCCGAGCCCGCGGCCGCCCCGGCGGACGGCGGGGGACGTTGACCTCCGGTCCACCCTCCCGGCTGAACGCCGGGAGGGTGGACCGAGCCCTACGCCGCGATCCATGACTCCCGCCGTCCTGCTCATCGCCGACATCAGCGGCTACACGCGCTTCGTGCGCGAGCACGCGACCGCCGCCGATCACGCCCGCCGCATCGTGGTGAGCCTGCTGCGGGCCATGATCGACGCCTCGGAGCCTCCGCTTCGGGTGGCCGAGCTCGAGGGTGACGCGGTCTTCTTTTACGCGCTCGCCGAAGACGGCGACGTGCAGGCGGTAGCCGACGCCGTACGCCGTCAGATTCCCCGCCTCTTCGAGGCATTCGTCGCTGCGCGCGCTCGGGAGCACGAGGCTACCGAGTGTCCGTGCCCTGCGTGCTCGAACATCGGCGGGCTCGAGCTCAAGCAGGTGGCGCACACGGGGGAGGTCGCGGTCGAGACCATCGGGCCCTTCGAGAAGCTGTTCGGGCTCGACGTGATCGTGGTGCACCGGCTGCTCAAGAATTCCGTGCCGGCCACGCGCTACGTGCTCCAGTCCGAGGCCGCCGAGCGAGTGCTCGGCCCGCCTCCCGTCGAGCCCCGCGCGGTCGAGCGGCGCAGGGAGCCCGTGGAGGGACTCGGCGAGATGGAGGTCACCGTGTACATCCTGGACGGAGACGGTGGCGCCGGCGCGGAGGGGGATGACGGTGCCGAGGCCGGGGCAGGGGCGCGATCGAACACTTCGTCCGCGGCGGCGGCCCGGGACGGTGCGAAGCGCCACGGCGCGGCCGTAGACGGCCCCCCCGGGAACTCGTGGCTCGGTCGGGTCCGGGCCTGGCTCCGCGGGAGCGCCTGAGGCCGGGCCGCTCTCCGCACGCTCCTCCGGCGGGCGTCAGCGCCCGCCGCCGCCCCTTCGCGAGAGCGAGCGGTAGTACTCGTCGACCAGCTTGCGGAAGCCTTCGGGCACGTCGTCGGAGCCGCTGAGAGACGCCCCTCCGGCCCCGGCTCCCTCGACCTGTCTGCGCAGGCCGAACTCGAGCTGCTTGAGTCCCTCGAGCGCCTGGGACCGCAGCCGCTCCACCGCGGCGGCGTCATCGTAGACACGGTCCGCGTCGAGCGCGCGCAGGGCCTCGATCACGCCGTCCAGCTCGCCGGCGTCGATGCCCTCCCGCTGCAGCTCCCGCCGTAGCGCCTGCGCCTCGGAGAGGCGCTCCCGCGCCTCGCGGCGGAACTGGCGGACGTCCTCGGGTGTGAAGGCGCCCGCGCCCGGCCGCACCGCCCCGCCGCCGCCGGCGGGGGTACCTCGTCCGGCGCGCGAGACGTCCTCGCCGCCCTCGCCGGCGCGTCCGCCGCCCGGCGCTCCCCCGTCCTGGCGCTCGCCGCCGGCGCCCGCCTGCCC
>RFGQ01000737.1 GCA_003695865.1 Gemmatimonadota bacterium
ATCTACGTGGGCAACCCGTTCAGCACGATCGGCGCGCTCGGGATGCTCCACGAACTGGGAGTCGACGCGGACCACGAGGCGGTGCGTGGCGGGATCGACCTGATCCTCAGCGCCTGCCGGGACGACGGCCGCATCCGGGTCGCGCCGAAGAGCCCCATGTACCCGTGCTACACCGCCGAGGCCGCGCGCGTGCTCTGTCGCTTCGGGCTCACGGACCACCCGGCCGTGCGTCGCGTGGTCGAGAGGTTCTTTGAGGATGTGCACGCCACGGGTGGCTGGCGGTGCAGCTTCAGTCGCTTCGGCAAGGGGCCCGAAACGTTTGGCGCCAGTCCCGGCGCGACGCTCTACGTGCTCGACGTGCTTCGCTTCGATCCGGACCTACGGGCGGGCAACGACGCGGTGGATGACGCCGTGGCGGTGCTGCTCGACCACTGGGCGAGCCGCGCGCCTACGGGGCCCTGCCACCACGGCATCGGGACGCGCTTTCTCGCCGCTGAATTCCCCTTCCTGCGCTACAACCTGTTCTACTGGGTCTACGTGCTCTCGTTCTTCGAGCGCGCACGAATCGACGATCGCTTTCGCGCGGCGCTCGCGGTGCTCGAAGGTGCGCTCGACGACGAGGGCAGGATCGTGCCCCGGGCTCGCCACCGTGCGCTCAAGGATCTGGCCTTCTGCGCCAAGGGGCAGCCCTCAGCGCCCGCGACGCGGCGGTGGGCCGAGATTCGGGCGAACCTGGAGGGCTGAGCGCGAGCGCTTCGCATGCCGGCGCCGGTCTCCCCACCCCACCCTTGCGCGTAACGCCCCGCAGAACGCAGCGTAGTTACCTGCAAGGACCACCCCGGGACCGGACCGTCGACCGGGACGGCCGCACCCCAGGGCGTCCGGATTGCAAGAGGAGGTTCCCATGCGAGCGCCCCACACCGTCGCGTCTCTCGCTCTCGGCGTCGCCCTGGTCGCCGCGGGTGGTGCGCCCAGGCCCGCATCACAGGCTCAGAAGTGCAGCGCTCCGCCGGGAGAGCCGCCGCTGGTTGCGATCGACGGCCGCATCGTCGACGTGGACCCCGAGTCGCTGGAGCGGGACCGCATCTATCTGATCGAGGCGGTCTGCATGGACCCCGACGACGCCACGTTCAACAC
>RFGQ01000738.1 GCA_003695865.1 Gemmatimonadota bacterium
CGCCAGGGGCGAGCAGGCCCATCTCGCGCTTGAGCGCGAGCAGGCGATCGTCGACGTCGACCGAGTCGGTGCCGGCCTCGAGCCGCAGGAACTCCTCCTCCACGCTCGACGACGCGAGCGCCTGATCGACCTCGGCGGCCGCGAGGCTGCGCCGCTCCTCTTCCTCGATCTTCTCGGCCATGCGGTTGAACGCCTCGAAGGCCGACGTGTCGGAAAGGCCCGACATCGTGTCGTGGATGCGCTTCTGCGCCTGAGCCCGCTTCTGCTTGGCGATCAGCAGGTTCCGCTTGCGCTTGGCCTCTTCGATCTTGTCGTTGAGCTGCCGCAGCGAAGCCTTGAGCTTCTCGGTCTCGGCGGCCTGCGCGCGCCAGGTCTCGTCGAGGTGCGCGGCGCGCTCCGCGTGCTCCTGCTGGCGGATGAGCGCCTGCTTCGCCAGATCGTCGCGGCCTTCCTTCACGGCCAGCATGGCGCGGTGCTCCCACTGGCGCGCCTGCTTGATCTCGTCGTCGAGCTGCGAGCGCAGCTTGCGCTCGTCGGCGATCGCGGCAGCCACCTCGCGCTTGGCCTTCGCGAGCTGGTCGCGCATGTCGAGGATGATCTGGTTCAGCATCTTCTCCGGGTTCTCGGCCCGGGAGATCAGATCGTTGATGTTCGACTTGATGAGGGTCGACAGCTTCGAAAAGATGCTCATTGCTCGGGGTCCTCTCCTTAGGACGCTGCGCCCTCGCCCGCCGATTCCGGCACCGTGTCGGCCCCGGCCAGCGTGCGAATTCGGTCGATGTGGCTGGACGCCGCGATCTGGAGGCTCTCCGCGGACGCCTGAAGCTCGGGAAAGTCCAGGGTCTCCAGCTGCAGCGTGTCGGTCAGGATGATGTCGCCCTCCTCGAGGCCGTAGGCGCCATGGACCACGTCGGTCGCGTTGAGCTCGAGGAGCGTGCGGTAGAGTTCGGTGAAGTCGTGCTGACCATCGTCGGGCAGGTGCATCACCTTCAGGCGAAGCAGCAGCAGCGGCGGGGAGTGGTGGATCACGAGCGGAACGCCGTGCTCACGGCTGTGGACGAGGAACATACCCTCGTCGATCTCTTCCCATTCCAGGTCCATGCGGATCAGGAAGCTCTCAAGATCCTCTCGGGTTACCATGTCCGACTCCAGTTCGGGTTGGATGCGCCGGTTCCGGCCCACACCTTACGGCCCCGCCGCGCGCTCGGTTTCCGGCTCACCGTTGCAGGTCGAAACTAGGGTCCTTGCCGCCTCGCCGCGACCGTTCGGGCCGCGGGGGCGCCCCCGCCGCGCGGGGCGCCCGAAGCCGCCCCGGCGAGGCCCCGCCCACCTTCCGCGGCCGACCACCCCTCATCCGACCCGCGCCTCGCCCAGCAGGGCCCGCAGGTAGTGTCCGGTGAAGGATGCGGGGTCGTCGGCCACGCGCTCCGGAGGACCCTCCACGACGATACGGCCGCCCCCATCTCCACCTTCAGGCCCCAGGTCGATGACCCAGTCGGCCGTCTTCACGACCTCGAGGTTGTGCTCGATCACGATCACCGTGTTGCCCTTCTCGACGAGCCGGTGCAACACCTCGAGCAGCACACGCACGTCTTCGAAATGCAGTCCCGTCGTGGGCTCGTCGAGGATGTAGACCGTGCTGCCCGTGCCCCGCTTGGAGAGCTCGGTGGCCAGCTTCACGCGCTGGGCCTCCCCGCCCGACAGCGTCGTGGCCGACTGACCCAGGTGGACGTAACCCAATCCGACGTCGGAAAGGGTCTGAAGCTTTGCCCGGATGCGCGGCACGGCCTCGAAAAACTCGAGGGCCTCGTCGACGGTCATGTCGAGCACGTCGGCGATGTTGCGGCCCTTGTAGTAGACGTCGAGCGTCTCCCGATTGTAGCGCCGCCCCCGGCAGACGTCGCAGGGCACGTACACGTCGGGTAGGAAGTGCATCTCGATCTTGACCAGCCCGTCGCCCTGGCAGGCCTCGCAGCGCCCGCCCTTCACGTTGAAGCTGAAGCGCCCCGGCCCGTACCCGCGCATCTGTGACTCGGGCAGGTTCGCGAACAGCTCGCGGATGGGCGTGAAGAGCCCCGTGTAGGTGGCCGGGTTGGAGCGCGGCGTGCGGCCGATGGGCGACTGGTCCACGTCGATCACCTTGTCGACCTGCTCGAGCCCCTCGATGCGGTCGTGTTCACCCGCGACCACCTTGCTGCGGTAGAAGTGCCGCGCCAGCGCCCGGTACAGGGTCTGGTTGACGAGGGTCGACTTGCCCGACCCGCTCACGCCGGTCACCGCCACGAAGCACCCGAGCGGGAACGCCACCGACAGGTTCTTGAGATTGTGAGCGCGGGCGCCCACCACGCGCAGCACGCGCTCCGGATCGGGGCGGCGGCGCCGGGCCGGCACCTCGATCGCGCGCCGGCCCGAAAGGTACTGGCCGGTGAGCGACTCCTCGGCGGCCAGCACGGCCTCGAGCGGACCCTCGGCCACGACGCGCCCGCCGGCACGGCCGGCGCCGGGACCCAGGTCCACGACGTGGTCCGCCGCCCGGATCGTGTCCTCGTCGTGCTCCACCACGATCACGGTGTTCCCCAGGTCGCGCAGCGTGCGCAGGGTCTCGAGCAGGCGGTCGTTGTCGCGCTGATGCAGCCCCACGGACGGCTCGTCGAGGATGTAGAGCACACCCACCAGGCGGCTGCCGATCTGCGTGGCCAGGCGGATGCGTTGGGCCTCGCCGCCCGAAAGCGTGTCGGCCGAGCGACCCAGGGTGAGGTAGGTGAGCCCCACGTTCGTGAGGAAGCCCAGGCGCTCTCGCACTTCCTTGAGGATGGGACCGGCGACCTCCGCGGCGAGCAGGTGCTCCCCCTGCGCGGCGGCCACGCCGTCGGCGTCGGTGCGCAGGGTGTCGACCCAGGAGAGTACGTCGGCGATGGAGAGCTGCACGATCTCGGAGAGGGCCCGCCCTCCGACCGTGACCGCCCGCGACTCCGGCCGCAGCCGCGCTCCGCCGCACGAGGGGCACGGCAGCGACGTCATGTAGTCCTCGAGCTGGGCACGCACCGCGTCGGAGCCGGTCTCGCGGTAGCGCCGCTCGACGTTGGCGACCACGCCCGGCCACACCTCCTCGTAGTGCCCGCTGAA
Source organism: Gemmatimonadota bacterium (assembly GCA_003695865.1). Taxonomy (GTDB): domain Bacteria; phylum Gemmatimonadota; class Gemmatimonadetes; order Longimicrobiales; family Gaopeijiaceae; genus J028. The sequence goes on from RFGQ01000738.1 coordinate 3,127, forward strand.
GCGGCCCGACCCCGTGGCGTAGGGGAAGCGGATCTTCATGCGGCCCGAGCCGAACAGGATGGCCTCGCGCACCTCGGGGTCGAGTTCACCCCAGGGCGTATTGGGATCGAACTCGTACGCTTTCGCGAGCCCCGCGATCACCGAGCGCCGCAGGTACCCCGAGGGCTCGCCCCAGGGCAGGATCACGCCCTCGAGGATCGACACGCTCGGATCGGCGAGCAGCAGTTGGGGGCTCACCTCCTTGCGGGTGCCCAGCCCGTCGCAGTCGGGGCACGCACCGTAGGGCGAGTTGAACGAGAACTGCCGCGGCTCGAGTTCGGGAATCGACGTGCCGCAGGCGGCGCAGGCGTAGTGCTCGCTGAACTGGTGCACCTGCTGTCTGCGCCCGCGGTGTTCGACGACCTCGACCACCCCGTCGGCCGCCCGCAGCGCGGTCTCGACCGAGTCGGCCAGCCGGTCGCGGTCGTCGGCGCGCACCACCAACCGGTCCACCACGATCGCGATGTCGTGGTTCTCGTAGCGGTTCAGGCTCGGGGGATCGGCCAGGTCGACCGTCTCCCCGTCGACGCGGGCCCGCACGAACCCCTCGCGCCTCGCCTTCTCGAACAGGTCGCGGAACTCGCCCTTGCGACCCCGCACCAGCGGCGCGAGCACTTCGATGCGGGTCCCCTCGTCGAATGCAAGCAGACGCTGCACGATCTGCGACGCCGACTGCCGCAGCACCGGGGCGCCGCACGAGGGACAGTGGGGGATCCCGCACCGCGCCCAGAGCAGACGCAGGTAGTCGTAGATCTCGGTCACGGTGCCCACGGTCGAGCGCGGGTTCCGGCTGACCGTCTTCTGCTCGATCGAGATCGCCGGAGAGAGGCCCTCGATGGCGTCGACGTCGGGCTTCTCCATGAGGCCCAGGAACTGGCGCGCGTAGGCCGACAGCGACTCGACGTAGCGGCGCTGCCCCTCGGCATAGATCGTGTCGAACGCGAGCGACGACTTGCCCGAGCCCGACAGCCCCGTGATCACCGTGAGCGTGCCGCGAGGGATCTCGACATCGATGTTCTGCAGGTTGTGTTCGCGCGCGCCGCGCACGATCAGGGCGTCGTGGGCCATCGCTCCTCGGGTGCCTGGGACGCATCCCCGGACCGGAGCCGGGGGGATCCGAACGGATAGCGGAGCGGGGAGGCGCCTTCAACCCCCCGGGGGCTCTGGGGGTCC
>RFGQ01000739.1 GCA_003695865.1 Gemmatimonadota bacterium
CATGGCGGGCGTCCTGGCGCGCAACGGCGTGGGGCGGGGCGAGCGGGTCGTCGTGCAGGTCGACAAGTCGGTCGGCAATATCGCGCTTTATCTGGCCTGCCTGCGGCTGGGCGCGGTCTATGTGCCGCTCAACACCGCCTACACCGACGCCGAGGTCGCCTATTTCATTGGCGACGCCCGCCCGCGCGTCTTTGTCGGCAGGGCCGGGCGGGCCGATGTGGCGAGCCTGATCCTCACCGACCCGGAGACGGGCCTTTGGGCGGACGCCCTGGCCGGCGCGCCGCTTCGGGACCTCGCCGAACGCACGGACGACGACCTCGCGGCCATCGTCTATACCTCGGGCACCACCGGGCGTTCGAAAGGGGCGATGCTGAGCCACCGCAATCTCGCCGCCAATGCGCTGACGCTGCACCGGTTGTGGCGCTTCCAGCCGGGCGACGTGCTGCTGCACGCCCTACCGGTGTATCACGTCCACGGCCTGTTCGTGGCGCTGCACTGCGCCTTTCTCAATGCCTCGGAAATCCTCTTCATGGACAGGTTCGACGTCGGGGAGCTGCGCCGGCTGATGCCGCTCGCGAGCGTCCTGATGGGCGTACCCACCTTCTATACCCGCCTGATGGCGGCGGACGGCTTCGACGGCGCGGAGGTGGCCCACATGCGCCTCCTGATCTCGGGCTCCGCCCCGTTGACGGCGCAGGCGCATGCCGCGTTCGAGGCGGCGACCGGCCAGGCGATCCTGGAGCGCTACGGGATGACGGAAGCCGGCATGATCACCTCCAACCCCTATGACGGCCCGCGCATCGCCGGCACCGTGGGTTACGCCCTGCCCGACGTGGAGGTGCGGGTGTGCGACGGGGACGGCCGGGTGCTGCCGCCCGGGGAGACCGGCGTGGTCGAGGTCCGCGGGCCCAGCATCTTCAAGGGCTATTGGGGGATGCCGGACAAGACGGCGGACGACTTCCGCCCCGGCGGCTGGTTCATCACCGGCGATCTGGGCGTGCTGGCGGATGACGGACGGCTCACCATCGTCGGCCGCGCGAAGGACCTGATCATCTCCGGCGGGCTCAACATCTATCCCCGGGAGATCGAGGCGCTGCTGGACGCCATCGACGGCATCGCCGAAAGCGCCGTCATCGGCGTGCCCGACGCGGACATGGGGGAGGCGGTCGTCGCCGTCCTCGTGCCATCG
>RFGQ01000740.1 GCA_003695865.1 Gemmatimonadota bacterium
CCGCAGGCGCTCGGGCTCGTCGAGCAGCACGGCCTCACCGGTGGAGCCGCCCACCACCACGCCGGCGATCGGGTGCGCCAGCAGCGCTTTCAGGTTCAGGCGGAACCCGACGATGTCGAGTTCGCCCGTCACCGGATCGAAGGGCGTCGTCGTGGGAACCAGGACGCCCGAGAGGTCGATCACACTCCGCTCACGCGCCGAAGTTCTCCATGCCCGGAGGGGTCTGCCCGGCCTGCACGCCCGCGTCGCCGAAGATGTTCATCTTCAGATCGAAGTCGTTCGGGTTGTTGGCCGCGGCCTTCGCCACATCGAACGAGACCACGCCACTCTTCACCAGCTCCATGAGGTGCTGGTCGAACGTCTGCGAACCGTACTGCTCGCGGCCCGCCTCGATGAGGTCGTGGATCTCGGTCATGCGGTCCGGATCGGCGATGCAGTCGCGGATCGTCCCCGTCACCAGCATCACCTCGCAGGCCACGCGCCGGTTCATACCGTCCACCGTGGGGATGAGCCGCTGACTCACCACCGCCTGGATCGAATCCGCCAGGCGGATGCGGATCATCTCCTGTTCCTCGGGCGCGAACACGGCGATCAGCCGCGAGAGCGTCTGCACGGCGTTCTTCGTGTGAACCGTGCTGATCACCAGGTGCCCCGTCTCGGCGGCCTTGAGCGCGGTGTCGATGGTGATCTTGTCGCGCATCTCGCCGATCAGGAGCACGTCGGGATCCTGACGAAGCGCCGCCCGCAGCCCCGACATGAACGACTCCGTGTCGGTGCCGATGTCGCGCTGCGTCACCGACGAGTGCAGGTCGCGGTGCAGGAACTCGATCGGGTTCTCGAGCGTGACGATGTGCTTCTTGTAGTTGCGGTTGATGTAGTCGATCATCGCCGCCATCGTCGAGCTCTTCCCCGAGCCCGTCACACCCGTCACCAGCACCAGGCCCCGCTCGGTCTGGGCGATGCGCTCCATCACGGGCGGCAGGTTGAGGTCTTCGAACGTGGGGATGTCGATCGGGATGATGCGCATCACGATCGCAAACGAACCCCGCTGCTTGAGGATGTTCACCCGGAAGCGGCCCAGCCCGGGCAGACCCCACGAACAGTCGTAGTCGGTGATCTCGTCGATCCGCTCGCGGTCCCGCTCATGCGGGATCAGCTTGATCGCGAGCTGACGCACCTGGGCGTGCGAGATCTTCTGCTCGGTGAGCGGCACCAACTCGCCGTGGATGCGGGCGCGGACGAAGTCGCCGGCCTTGATGTGGAGGTCGCTCGCGCCGTCCTCGATCGCCTTCTTGAAGACCTCGTTCATCCTGCCTCGACTCCTGGGGTGGGTCCTGCGGGAAGGGCGTCGCCCGCCCGGTGGGGGGCGGGTTCACCGGTGCAGCGGCCAGTATACGGCCCCCGGTCGAGGTCAGTCCAGCGCGGCGCGCCAGGCGATGCCCATGCGCTCGCGCGCCTCGGCCAGCGTCTCGCGCGCCACGGCGCGCGCGCGCTCGGCTCCCGCCTCGAGGATGTCGCGCACCTCGCCGGGCCGTTCGCGGTAGTAGGCCGCGCGCTCGCGTACCGGCGCGAACTCGTCGACGATGCTGTCGGCCAGGATGCGCTTGCAGTCGACGCAGCCGCGCGTGCCCGCCCGGCACTGCCCGGCGATGTCTTCGAGCAGCGCGGGGTCGGTGAGCAGCCTGTGCAGGCTGAACACGTTGCAGACCTCGGGTCGCCCCGGATCGTCGCGGCGCACCCGCTGAGGGTCGGTCACCGCGGTGCGCACCCGCTGCCACACCTCGTCGGGCTCGGCCAGCATGCGCACGGTGTTGCCCAGCGACTTGCTCATCTTGGCCTTGCCGTCGAGGCCCAGGATGCGTCCCACCTCGGGGATGATCGCCTCGGGCTCGGGAAACATCTCGCCGTAGCGCGCGTTGAAGCGCCGCGCGATCTCGCGCGTGAGCTCGAGGTGCTGGCGCTGGTCCTCGCCCACCGGCACCGCGTCGGCCCGGTAGATGAGGATGTCGGCCGCCTGCAGGATGGGGTAGTTGAGCAGGCCGGCCGGTACCGACTCGAAGCGCTGCGCCTTGTCCTTGTACTGCGTCATGCGCTCCAGGTCGCCCACGGGCGTGACCGCGTTGAACAGCCACTGCAACTCGGTGTGTTCGGGCACGTCCGACTGCACGAAGAGCGTGGCGCGCTCGGGATCGACGCCCGCGGCCAGCACGCTGATCGCCATGTCGAGCGTGCGCGCGGGCAGCGCGTCCGGCTCGGCCTGCCCCACGATGGCGTGCAGATCGACGATCGTGTAGAAGCAGTCGTAGCGGTCCTGCATGTGCACCCACTGGCGGAGCGCGCCCAGGTA